>DATJEM010000103.1:0-9918 GCA_035496615.1 Leptolyngbya sp. | reverse complement strand
AACTAGCTGCGGTGAAAGAAACGGAGGACTCACCATGACAAAAAGCGTGTAGAACTATAACTCTGTCCCTAAATCTGCCCCTAATCAATGCTTCAATTCTCTAGACTGAAACGGCAATGTCTAGATTTTACAACCAATGTCATCAGACCGTACTATTTGATAGTGCCATATTTCTCGTTTTAGCACTATCATAAGGTGCTAAAACTATTCATTCCCTCACTCCTGAGTTTTCTATGTCTGGTCATTCTCTTCCCACGCCCAATACGGCTTGGCACACTTTGGATATCGTCGGGTCGCTCTCTACTTTGAAAAGCGATCGCACGACTGGATTAAGCGAACAAGAAGCGTCAATCCGCCTGGAACAGTACGGAACCAACGAACTCGAAGAAACCAGCGGTCGCAGCGCCTGGACGATTCTGATCGATCAGTTCAAGAACGTCATGCTGTTGATGCTGATTGCCGTTGCACTGATCTCTGGAATTCTGGACTTAATCGCGCTGACACAAGGCAATCTGAAAGACGGTGAAGTGCCATTCAAAGATACGATCGCGATTTTAGCGATCGTTATTCTCAATGGCGCACTCGGTTACTTTCAAGAAAGTCGCGCTGAACAAGCGTTAGCCGCACTGAAACAGCTTTCCTCTCCCAGAGTTCGGATTCTGCGCGGGGGACGAGTCAGCGAGGTCGATTCTAAATATCTCGTGCCTGGTGATGTGATGCTGCTAGAGGCAGGGGTGCAAATTGCGGCGGATGGTCGGATTCTAGAAGCCTCAAATTTGCAAGTTCGAGAAGCTGCCTTGACGGGAGAAGCAGAAGCCGTTAGCAAAAATGCGAATGCGAACGTGAAAGCAGATGCAATGCCTGCCGATCGCATCAATATGACCTATCAGGGAACCGAAGTCGTCCAAGGTCGCGGCACGATTCTAGTAACAGGAACCGGAATGCGAACGGAGTTAGGAAAAATTGCCGCGCAGATTCAGGGCGTGGAATCGGAACCGACTCCTTTACAGAAGAGAATGGATCAATTGAGTAAAGCGCTCGTGACAGGAGCTATGACCCTGGTTGCGATCGTGGTTGTTGGGGGGTTACTGATCACCCGCGACTTCAGCTTGCTGCAAAATTTACTGCAAACGTCTTTGAGTATGGCAGTTGCGGTTGTGCCAGAAGGATTGCCTGCGGTGATTACGGTGACGCTAGCGATCGGGACTCAGCGAATGGTACGTCGCCAAGCGTTAATCCGGAAGCTGCCTGCGGTGGAAACATTGGGATCGGTGACGACGATCTGTTCGGATAAAACCGGAACGCTGACGCAAAATAAAATGGTCGTCCAGTCGCTGCACAGTATTAGTCTTGATGCCAAAGTGACGGGCGAAGGCTATGCGCCAAACGGAGAATTCTTGCAAGACGGATCGAGAGTGATTCCCGCAGAACAACCAGAACTAGGAGCATTATTACTCGCTTGCACAATGTGTAACGATTCGCTGCTGCAACAGGAAGAGGGGCAGTGGGTGATTTTAGGTGATCCCACTGAAGGGGCATTATTAACGGCTGCGGCGAAAGCGGGATTAGAGTGCGATCAGTGGAATAGCAAATTGCCGCGGGTGGCAGAGTTTCCGTTCTCGTCCGATCGCAAGCGAATGAGCGTCGTGGTCAAAGATGCCGCAGGCTTATTGCAGTCTGAAACGGATTTTCTTGCTGCGCCCTATTTGATGTTCACCAAGGGATCACCAGAGCTTGTTCTAGAGCGCTGCCGGCAGATTCAGATCGGCGATCGCGTTGAACCAATCACCCACGCTCAGCGCACTCAGGTTCTCGATCGTAACAATCAACTCGCTGGGAATGGACTCCGGGTTTTAGGGTTTGCGTATAAGCCCTTAAAAGAAATTCCGCCCGAAGGTGACGACGAAGCCGCAGAAACAGACCTGGTTTGGTTAGGCTTGGTGGATATGTTCGATGCGCCTCGCCCGGAAGTGCGCGAAGCGGTGAAACGCTGTCGAACTGCCGGAATTCGTCCCGTAATGATCACCGGAGATCATCAATTAACCGCCAGCGCGATCGCGCAAGATTTGGGCATTTCAAAACCGGGAGACGAAGTGCTAATCGGGCGCGACCTCGAACGCATGAGTGATCAGGAACTTCAGCAGCACGTCGATCGCGTCAACGTCTATGCACGAGTTGCTCCAGAACATAAGCTGCGGATTGTTAAAGCACTACAAAAGACAGGGCAAATTTCCGCTATGACCGGAGACGGCGTGAATGATGCTCCTGCACTCAAACAGGCAGACATCGGCATCGCAATGGGCATCACCGGAACCGATGTGAGTAAAGAAGCTTCAGATATGGTGCTGTTGGATGATAACTTTGCGACGATCGTTGCTGCCACCGAAGAAGGTCGAGTGGTGTACACCAACATTCGCCGCTTTATCAAATACATTCTCGGATCAAACATTGGAGAAGTGATTACGATCGCGGCTTCGGTGGTGATTATTCCCGCCGTGGCAGCTACCGGAAGCGTTCCGCTCACGCCGCTCCAAATTTTGTGGATGAACTTAGTCACCGATGGTTTGCCTGCATTGGCATTGGCGGTTGAACCTGCTGAACCGAACGTGATGAACCGTCCGCCGAATCATCCCAAAGAAAGCATTTTTTCGCGCGGATTGGGAGCTTACATCATTCGGATCGGGATTGTATTGGCGATTCTGTCGATTGCAACGATGGCTTGGGCGTACAACTATACAACGACGAATTTTGGCAACGGATTAGACCCCGATCGCTGGAAAACGATTGTGTTTACAACGTTGTGTTTGGCGCAGATGGGACACGCGATCGCCATTCGATCGAACAATCGACTGACGATCGAACTGAATCCGTTCACCAATCTCTATGTTTGGGGTGCGGTGGTTCTAACTTCGATTCTGCAACTGATGTTAGTTTATGTTCCGCCGCTACGGAACTTCTTTGGAACACACTATCTTCCGTTTGATGAACTCATGGTTTGTGTCGGCGTTAGTGCTTTGATGTTTACCTGGATTGAGCTAGAGAAACTTTTCTTCCGCTTTTATTTCAAACAGGATCGCTAAGAGTCGCCCAATCAGTCTTCTATGCAAATCCCTCTCGAATGTTTTCGGGGGGTATTTCATTGCTTAACGGAATTGAACAGGCGCAAAAAGATAAACTTGAGCAATACCGACAAATCATTCGGCAGTTCCTAACTGATCAAGCGCATCTCTACGCTTATTCCGATGATGTCGAAGCTGAAATTATTTGCGATACCGAACATAATCACTACCAAATCGCTTATGTGGGCTGGTTATGTGGGCTGGGAAGACCAGCAACGCATTGTTAATCTCATCCTTCACTTTGACATCAAAGATGGCAAGATCTGGATTCAGCATCACGGGACAGAGATCGCGATCGCTCAAGTTCTAAAACAGCAAGGAGTCCTTGCCTCTGATATCGTGCTAGGGTTCCACTCGCCTTTCAAACGCCAATTCAGCGGATACGCCGTTACTTAAGCTTGGTTGCTTAATTCGTTGCTTCTATCTCACTCGCAATGTCTTGATTCAAGCTCTACCCGAATGAATCAGGTTTGGTACACTTGGGAAGAATTCGCCTCTCTGTGCCATGTACCTGCGTTCTCTGCATCTTCGCCACTTTCGCAACTATTTCGATCAGCAGGTTGACTTTACCTCCTCCAAAACGATTTTGCTCGGCAACAATGCACAAGGCAAATCGAACCTACTCGAAGCGGTAGAACTCTTGTCTTCTCTAAAATCGCATCGAACTTCGCGCGATCGAGACTTGATCTACGATGGCGAAACCCTTGCCCAAATCACCGGGCAACTAAAGCGCGAAATTGGCGAAACTGAACTGACAATGATGCTGCGAGAAAGCGGGCGGCGAACCGTCGCGCAAAACGGCGTTTCTCTCCGGCGACAACTCGACTTTCTTGGCACATTAAACATGGTGCAGTTTTCTAGCTTAGATCTCGATTTAGTCCGAGGCGGGCCCGATCAGCGCAGACATTGGATCGATGCGCTGTTAGTTCAGCTTGAGCCGATTTATGCTTATGTCTTACAGCAATACAATCAAGTGCTAAGACAGCGAAATGCGTTGCTGAGAACTCGACTGCGGGAAGAAAGCGAGGGTAGAACGATCGCATCCTCCGATCTAGCCTTGTGGGATGCCCAGCTTGCAATTGCAGGTTCCCGCGTGATTCGCCGTCGGGCAAGAGTCCTCGATCGATTAGCTCCGTTTGCTGAACAATGGCATCAAGCAATTAGCGGCAGTACCGAAAAGCTAGAAATCCACTACGCACCGAATGTAACCTCCGACGCTGATACCCCCGAAGCCTTACAGCAAGCCTTTCTAGAGAAAATTCAGATTAGAGCGATCGCAGAACAGCATCAAGGCACAACTTTAGTCGGAGCGCACCGCGATGAAGTAGAGTTTTTGATCAATCAGACTCCCGCGCGTCAGTATGGTTCACAAGGACAACAACGAACATTAGTTTTAGCCCTGAAGTTAGCAGAGCTTAAACTGATCGAAGATGTCATCGGAGAGCCGCCCCTGTTATTGTTAGATGATGTGTTGGCAGAGTTGGATCTCAACCGACAGAATCAATTGTTAGAGGCAATCCAAGATCGATTTCAAACGCTCATTACAACGACACACCTCGGATCGTTTGATGCTCAATGGATTGACTCGGCTCAAATTTTGGAAGTCAAAGCGGGACAACTTCATCAAAGCTAATTTCTGACAATCTCTCTTTCGATGCAGGTGTCGATCGAATTCCTTCGCTATCGATCGTAAAGCCTTTCTTTCGCGAGTTATGAAAGTTATTTCTCGATCGACTGTAATCCTGTTGATTCTGCTGCTTGTTGGTATTCTCGGCTACACGCTACAATTTGCGCTACCGCTTCGTCCGCCCAGGCTTGAAAACGTCGTTGCATTTCAGCCCACCGCTCAAGAAATTGGCTCGTATGATGTTTTGGGTAAGACATTCAGTAAAGCAGAAGCTGAACAACTGCGGCAAACCGAAAGCGGTCGATCGCAGCTTGCCCCCGAAAGTGGCGCGATCGAGATTACCAATGATTTGATCCAACTCGGTCGAGATAGCTTTTATCGCGAAACCTTCGGCAACGAATACTTTTTTACCGATGTCATGGGCGTGATTGATGGTGCAATTAACCTTGTGAATGTGAGTCAGGCGATTCTGGCGTTAGGAGGACAACCCACCATGAATTTGCAAGTTGCGATCGCCCAAGATTTAACAGTTGGAGGTCATTTATTCAAAGCAGGCACAAAGCTCGATACAGGCTTAGATGTGGCAGCCGGATCATTGATTCCGCTGGGAATGCAGGCTGTGAAATCAGGGGCAAAAGTGCGAGTCGGATTAACCTGTGCCTTGTGTCATGCGGCAGTTGATTTGCAATCAGGACAAGTGATTGAAGGCGCACCCAACACGGATGTTGATACCGGATTGCTACAAGCCTTCGCAACCAACTCTGCTGCAATGTTTCGGCAAACCGGAGTGAATCCCACAGCAATTCCAGTCAGCGAAAAGAGTAAAAGTTACATCAATGCAGCCGGACAAACGGCAAAGCTGCCTGATCCAGAAGCATTAGAAAATGCGGTAGATGCTCAACTTCTTGCTTGGTCTCCAGGGAACTTTGATTCTACCGGAGATAACGTCAACAATCCGTCTCAGAACCCATCATCGTATACTTTTGAAGCTTATCCTTATGGTTGGAGCGGCTTTTCTT
Source organism: Leptolyngbya sp. (assembly GCA_035496615.1). GTDB lineage: Bacteria > Cyanobacteriota > Cyanobacteriia > Leptolyngbyales > Leptolyngbyaceae > Leptolyngbya. The sequence goes on along the minus strand of DATJEM010000103.1, from coordinate 4,153 downwards.
CGATCGGTTGGTTTCACGGCTTAACCACGCTTAACAATAATGTTCACGCCACCAACTCTGATCCAACCACTGGAGCCAATTCCAGCCAGAAACTACTAGGCATCGACAAAGAAACTTATCTCGGTATGATGCTGCAAAAATCCGCCGATCGACGCTTCCGTTTACCCAACAATGCGAAACCTTCTAATTTCCTGCACTCTGTTGATCCAACTCCCAGAACGCCTGCAATTAACGAAGTCATCAAAGCGCCCGGATTTCCGCAAGGTTCATTGTTGATTTTAGATGGCATGATGGCAAGCTCTCCAGGATACAAAGTCGGTGAGCAACTCAATGCACTGTCTGCCTTTCAAAATACCTTAGCTCCGCCTGCAACCCCTCTAACGAACCTAGAAGCTCTCAAACGAGGCGCAAAAGTCTTCAATCAGGCAAACTGTGCAAGCTGTCACAGTGGGCGGTACTTTACCAATCATGCTGTAGTTTCGCAAAATGAAATCAAGGCACAACCTTCTCGCGCTGCTGCCTTAGCAAAGTTCCCGCGCATCTTTGGTGAGGCTCAAACCTATCCGCCCAATACGCCTGTCCCTTTGCCTGTTGATCCGCCAATCCTAACTGCGCCCGTAGACATTACCTCAAAGCAAACGATCGAAACCGCTTACGCGATCGATCCCCCCACCGGAGGCTATAAAGTCCCCAGTCTAGTGGGTCTAACCGTAAGCGCACCTTATTTACATGACGGTGGAGTCGCGGCAAGTGCAGCCGCGATCGCGCCTCAAGCCGAAACGGATGCCGTTGTTAAACCCAACGAAATGGGACTTGCGGGAACTTGGATGCAGCGAATTGCACCTGATCCGGCGGCAAGCTTGCGCGTGTTGATCGATCGCGACCTGAGGGCGATCGCAGTCGATGCAAATCGCGCGAATTCAGACCTTCAAACTGATCATATCGATGGCAGCGGACATGAATATTGGGTTGATCAAACGGCTGGGTTTAGCACTCAAGATCAAACCGACTTGATTCAATTTCTGTTATCGATCGATGATGATCCAGCCGTTCAACTGACAGACTAAACTTGTAGGATAGCATTGTGCTAATAGTCTAGAAAATATTGCCAATGGTGCAAGCTCCATTTCAAACTTTGACGCTAGAGGAGTTTCTGCGACGACCAGAAACAAAGCCCGCCTGTGAATATATTGATGGTCAAATTATTCAGAAACCGATGCCACAAGGAAAGCACAGTACCCTTCAAGGAGAGCTTGTCTCTGCCGTTAATCGTGTCGCCAAGCCCAATCGCCTTTCGTCCCAAGCAAGAAATAGAAGTTTTTGAGCAGCCAGAAGCATTGTTGCCAGTGCTACCTTTCGCAAATGAACTACAGCTTACCGTTGGTGAACTATTCGCTTGGCTATTAGAGTGAACCTTTATGCACCTGCGTTTTTCACAAGATATTGAAACGTTGCTCAAGCGGCTCTCTGAAGAACCTTTAACGATCGCAGCTATCCTCGCTGAAACCTCAGAACGCGGATTTAGCTTAGTGATTGGACTGCTTGTGATTCCGTTTCTATTTCCAGTGCCGCCCGGATTAACGGGAATTCCAGGCGCGGCTTGTGTGTTGCTAGGAATACAAATGGCGCTCGGACGACGATCGCCGTGGTTGCCGAAGAAAGTGGCACGGTTTCAATTTCCGATCGCGTTTGCGCGAGAACTACTAAAGAATGTGGGACGAGTGACGCGCATTCTAGAAAAAATCACGCGCCCTCGTCTCAGTCGAATTGCCTCAAACCCTCATGTCTGGCAGTTTAACGGGATCTGTATTACTTGGTTAGCGATTTTGTTGATTGCACCAATTCCGTTTACCAATCCATTTCCATCGATCGGGATTTTGCTCTTAGTCGTCGCAATGCTCGAATCCGATGGACTGTTAATGTGTGTTGCTTATGCCATGACCGCATTGATTACTGCGATTTGTGCGGTCATGGTCTATCTACTTTGGCACGCACCGGACTCCATCAATCAATGGCTGTAAGCTGCGCCCGAATCGCTTCAATTCGCTGACGATTCACACCCAAATCGGATTCTCCGAGGCGAGATGCCGATCGCACTTGAATCACATTCGCAGGCTGATCCAGATAAAACTCAACATCATCTACAAATCCCATGATTTTGCTCGTAAACTCAGCATAGAGATAGTTATCTGACGCTTGAATAACTTCAGTTCGAGGTAAAGATTCAACCGTTTGTTTCAAAGTTGCGAAAGCCTTTTCGGGCGAAATCGTATAGTGAAGTGGCTCGATCGTATGATCATCCGTGCTAAAACTATTAACGCAGTTCGGTGTACTGGGACACTCAGCAAAACGATCGTTGTTCAATCCCAAATTCGTTGGGCGAGTGCCCGAAAATGAAAACAAAGCTGCGATCGTCGAATTCAACGGCAGCGCGATCGCGCTCGGGACAAATTCAAACCAGCAAAGTGAACCAATCAATACCGATAGCATTAAAGTCCGAGCGAATCGATTCAACATGAGATAATACGCTAAATTTCACCTTTAGTGTACGAGAAACGTCTGTAGAATGAGGGCGATCGCTCAAATTCAAAGCACAGCAAACCTTAGTGGCAGTCGGCAATGATATCTCTAAAGCGTGTCCTCGGAAACCTGCGATCGTACCTCTGGCTCACGATCGGCGCAATGTTGAGTCTTATCTTGCTTACCGCCGCGAATGCCGTCACACCCCAACTATTTCGGCGCGGCATCGATCAGGGAATTGCGGCTCAAAACTTAAACGTTGTCCTTACCACCGGGGCACTTATGGTTGTCGTCGCGATCGCTCGTGGACTCTTTAACTTTGGTCAAAGCTATTGGGCGGAAGCAATTTCACAAGGAGTCGCTTACCAACTCCGCAGCCAGGTCTTTCGCAAAATCGAAACTCTCAGCTTCAGCTACCACGATCAAGCGCAAACCTCGCAGCTATTGACCCGAATCACGAGCGATATCGAACAGATTCGCAGCTTTGTCGGGACGAGTCTACTTCAGGTCGTTAGCTCGATCGTGACGCTCCTGGTCATTCCAACAATTCTGCTATTGATGAACTGGCAGCTTGCGCTAATTACGCTCACCGTTGTTCCGCTGGCAGGGGCGCTGATCTTTCGGTTCTTTAGGAAAAATCAGCCCCTCTTCAGTCAAGTGCAGCAGCGACTCGGTGATTTAAACGAAGTATTGCGCGAGAATCTGCTAGGAGTACGGGTGGTGAAAGCGTTTGCGAGAGAGCCGATCGAGCAAAGGCGCTACACCGAGATGAATAATAACTTGGTCTCGATCTATCTCAAAACACTCAACGCCACTCGCAATACGTTCCCGTTTATCTTTCTATTGAGTAATCTAATTACGCTCGCAGTCGTCGGCTATGGCGGATTTCAGACCATTAATGGAACGTTTACCGTCGGTGAGCTAGTCGCGTTCAATGCCTACCTGCTGTTCGTTTTACAGCCCGTTCTATTGATTGGATTTGCTGCCCCGGTGATTGCTCAAGCGGCAGCTTCGGCGGAACGAGTCTACGAAATTGTTGATGCGCCGATCGAGATTCAGAACCGCCCCCAAGCCGTTCCTTTCGACAAAAGGGGTGGGCGAATTACCTTTGAGAACGTTTGGTTCCGCTATCCAGGCGCAACAGAACCGACCCTACAGAATGTTTCTTTTGAGACGAAACCCAAAGAACTGATTGCTATCTTGGGCAGAACGGGTTCGGGCAAAAGCACGATCGTGAATCTATTACAGCGCTTCTACGACGTGACAAAAGGATCAGTGCGAATTGATGGGCGCGATGTACGGGATTTTGACTTAGAGAGCTTACGATCGCATATCGGCATTGTCTTTCAAGAAACCTCTTTGTTCTCAGGAACCATTCGAGAAAACATTGCCTACGCCAAACCGAATGCTTCTTTAGAGCAGGTGATAGAAGTTGCGAAAATCGCGCACATTCACGAATTTATTCAAAGCTTGCCAGAAACCTACAACACAATTGTGGGTGAGCGCGGCATCGGACTTTCAGGCGGACAAAAACAGCGAATCGCGATCGCCCGAACTTTGATTACAGACTACAAGATTCTAATTTTAGACGATAGTACTTCTGCGGTCGATGCTGAAACTGCGGCTCAAATTC
>DATJEM010000102.1:0-5065 GCA_035496615.1 Leptolyngbya sp. | reverse complement strand
CACTTTGATCAAATTGGCAATCTCTACGGCTTGAAAACTTGGGTTGAGTATGGCTTCAAACCATGCAAAGACAAACTAGGGTGGGCGGATTATCGCGTGACTCAGTATGCTCAGATTGAGCGCTGGTGGGAGATTGTCAGTAGTGCGTATCTAATGGTGAGCTTACAGTTTGAAGGACTCGATTCGGACAATGATGCTCCATCCGATTCCTTATTGGAAAAGTTCCAGCAACTGCTGGATCAATGGGCGCATCCTGAGTTTGCCAGTATTGAAGAGTTTGCGGAATTGTTGGAGGCAACTGGCTTAACAAAAGGAGCCGTGATTACCGCAGATTGGGCACAGGAAACCTTACCCTCTTGGATCGATTCAATTTGGCAAGGGATCGTTCGTCTTCAAGGATTGGTTCGGTTTGGACTCTCTGGCTCGATCAAATCACTGCGGGAAGTTCCAACCTTAGGATTAATGCGGTTGGCGTTCGGTGCGGGGCTATGTCGCTTTGGGATGTTCCGAGCCGTGAGAAAGTGAGACTTTCGATCAGCGATTCGCCCAAAAGGATGGATTTATGGTTTAGAGACTGCCTTCGGTAGCATACGCTTCTAGTCGCTTCGCCCGCTCTTGGCTGAGTTGAGTGATGCAGCCAGAGTAAACCATCGGAGCGATCGAGCCGCCTTTGAAGCGATCGCGAGCAAACGCACAGTCGGCATCCCGAAATTTGATCCATGCAAGTTGAGCATCGACAAGCTGAGATTCGTTTGGAGTTCCTTTCACTCTGGCGATCGCTTTTTGATACGCCTGGTTGAGTGCGCGATCGGAAGCTTTCGCACTTTCCGCCGCACAAAAGTTCATTTCAAACTGGGTCTGAGGATTTCGACAATTTGCTTTGATGTTGGTCGGCGGTCGAGTCGGAGTGCTTTGGGCAGTCGCGATCGTCGGTGCAAAAATTACACTGACACCGATCACAGCCAGCAAAATACGATTTCTATGTTTCATCATCAAGTTTCCTCAACTGACTGTAAATCTATCATCAATCGTTCAATCTGCTGTTGGATAAGCACCCAATTCCCGGTTTGAATTGCAGTCTTTGAAAATAAGCTGCCGCCAATTCCAACCGCGATCGCGCCTGCTTGAATGATAGATTTTGCATTCTTGATCGTCACTCCGCCCGTCGGAATCATTGGAATATGTCCTAACGGGGCGCGGAGTGCTGCTAGGTAGCTTGCATTCCCCACCGCCTGAATGGGAAAAACTTTAACGCTGCTGGCTTTGGCGTTCCATGCGGTGATGATTTCAGTCGGAGTGAGTGCGCCTGGAATCATTGGAACTTCATCCCGTTTTGCGATCGCGATCAGATCAAAATCTAGATGCGGCATAAAGACAAACTGTGCGCCTGCTGCGATCGCACTTTTTAAATCAGCCACCGTCAGAACGGTTCCCACTCCGATCGTGCAGTTGGGAAAAGTCGATCGCAATTCCGCTATCAGTTCCGTAGCATTTTCACAGTTCCAAGCGATTTCGATGAGCATCATGCCGCCCGCGATCGCCGTTTTCGCCAGTTGCATTCCGATTTGGAAGTTGGGAGCGCGGATAATTCCAATCGATCGATGTTGTTTAAGTAAGCTTAACCAGACCTGATCTTGCATTTTTAGCTAATAAAAACTAGTGAATTTTTTCTGATTCAAATAATAACTCTAGTTGATTTCTCTCCTTAGAAAGAGGAGGTTCAATCATTAGAAGGAGGGAAAGAGAAACTTTAATTTCTACTCTAGAACTAGAACATAGATAGGAGATAGAAAAATGGCTTTATATAAGATTAGGGATTTCGATCCAGACTATCGCGACCATTTCGATGGTGATGATGTAAAAGATTTAGATCTTTATAATGGCAGCGACAAAATCGGTTCAGTGAAAGATGTACTGGTCGATGAAGAAGGGCGCTTTCGCTATCTTGTAATCAGCACTGGCGCATGGATTTTTGGCAAAAACGTGTTGCTCCCGATAGGACGCGCTCAGATTGATTACGGCGCTAAGAAAGTATTTGCAAACGGCTTGACCAAAGAGCAAGTTGAACAGCTTCCGGAGTTCAGCGACGACATGAAAATGGACTACCACAGCGAAGAGCAAGTCCGAGGGGTTTATCGGGGTACCCCAACCATGAATACGACTGCGACAGCGGCGAATGCTCCGCTTGAAAGCTCTCCCGCGCTGAATTCTGATGCCTCAATGGGTACGGCATATGCGGCAGCCGCTCCGACGTATGACGAGAACACTTATGACTATGGAATAGATCAAGACCTCTACAAGATGGATCATCATGACGATCGCATCCGTTTGTATGAAGAGCGCTTGGTTGCCAACAAACGCCGTATGAAAGCGGGTGAAGTCACGGTTGGGAAACACGTCGAGACTGAAACAGCGCGAGTCAATGTGCCGATCGAGAAAGAGCGCGTTGTTGTTGAACGAACCACTCCAACGAGTACCACTGCGGTTCCAGTCGGCGAAGCTGCGTTCAACGAGGGCGAAGTAGCTCGGATGGAAGTCTACGAAGAAACGCCTGATGTTCATAAAGAAGCGTTTGTGCGTGAAGAAGTCAAGGTGACGAAGGTTGTCGATCAAGAAACGGTGAGTGCTGAAGAGAAGATTCGCCGCGAAGAGTTGGATATCGACACTCAAGGTCGCTTATCCGTTGATGATCCAAACCGCAAAGTGTAATGAAAGCGTAGTGAATTGGGTTGCTTTTTAATCAGCGATCGAATTGCTCCCCTAAACGATTTGTGGAATAGGCAATTTGCATCGCCTGAAAGCCTGTTTCACATTCATACCGATCACAGGATGGATAAAAAACTCTGAGTCTCTTACAACTCGGAGTTTTTCATTTGAAAGTTAGTGTTGATTGGGGTTCCGACTGGTTTCGGTTGAGTCAGAAGCTCGATCGCAGGATTTGATCCCAACTTGATTTGTGAATGCGACAAAGGTATCGCTCGATCGACGCAAGGTTTACCCGTCCAAGCGACCGTTTCACCAGTGGGATCGACTCCGTGAAGTTGACGACCTTCAGCTTCTGGAGCATTTTGCAACAGTAAATCGATCGTCCCGTTCAACCCCGAACCTGTTCAAAGATGATAATGTGGGAATCCCTGTCTACCTCGCTAAGATAAAGACAGTGGGACTTAGCGCAAATCGTCTTATGCAATTTATTGATCAAGCAGAAATTCAGGTTCAGGCGGGCGATGGCGGTGATGGCATGGTGTCATTCCGTCGGGAAAAGTATGTGCCTGCGGGTGGACCAAACGGCGGTAACGGTGGGCGCGGTGGCTCGATCGTGCTGCAAGCAGATGAAAATTTACAAACGCTACTCGATTTTCGCTATCTGCGCCTGTTCAAAGCCGATAATGGTCAGAAAGGCGGATCGAGTAATTGCACTGGGGCATCCGGGCGCGATCGCATCATTGAAGTGCCTTGCGGAACTACGATTTATGATGCCGAAACCGATGAAATTTTAGGCGATTTGACCGAAAATGGTCAAACTCTGAAGGTTGCGATCGGCGGAAAAGGCGGGTTAGGAAATCACTGTTTTCTTAGCAATCGCAACCGCGCACCTGAAAATGCCTTTCCGGGACAGCCGGGAGAACTGCGATCGCTGCGGCTTGAACTCAAACTTTTAGCCGAAGTAGGCATCATCGGCTTGCCAAACGCAGGGAAATCAACGCTGATTTCTGCTTTGTCTGCCGCCCGTCCAAAAGTTGCAGATTATCCCTTTACGACCCTAGTGCCAAACTTGGGAGTGGTGCGCAAGCCGAGCGGTGATGGAACGGTGTTTGCCGATATTCCCGGTTTGATCGAAGGCGCACACATGGGAATTGGATTAGGACATGATTTTTTGCGCCACGTGGAGCGAACTCGATTGTTATTGCACCTTGTCGATGCGACGACAGAAGACCCGATCGCGGATTATCAAACCATTCAGGGCGAACTCGATGCGTATGGACGGGGACTCAGGGATCGCCAACAGATTCTCGCAATTAATAAATTAGACGCGATCGATCCAGACAGCGAAGCCGTAAACGCGATCTCCGCCCAACTTGAAGCCCTGAGCGGAACGCGAGTGTTTAAGATTTCAGCCGTGTCGGGCTTTGGGCTAGAGGAATTGATGCGGCAGGTTTGGCAAAGTTTGGATGAATTGAAAGCCCAGGAAGAAGCGGAACTGCTAGAGATCGCGGCAGTGGACGGTTGAGCTTAAGATTGGCGGTATCGATCGAGGAGTTCCGTCAAATAATCAAACCCATCGACCCCAATTTCTGCAATCAAACTCGATCGCTGAGATTGCAAAACCGCATCAAATCGATCGCCGAATTGTCCTCGTAGAATTGTGATCAATCCAGCGGGAGTGCGCCAATCTGTGGTTCCCATTTGCTCTAATTTGTACATGGCGATCGCAGATGCCAAAATCGCTTTCTCATGATCTTGGCGCTGATAGAATGCTTCGCCTAAGTAAGACAAGCAGAGCGCGTGGAGATAGCGATCGCCCGATTCTGCCGCTGCGTAGCTTCCTTGTTCTAAATACTTGAAGGCTTGATCAGTGTCATTGAGGGCAACGTAAGCACTTCCTAAACTAATCGAACAAAGCGCCTGACTTTGCAGATCTCCGAGTTTTTCAGACAGGGCTAATCCTTGTTCAAGATACCCGATCGCCAGTTCATACGCATCTGGATCAGACTCCAGTAATTGAGCTTGGAAGACTTCCGCATAGCCGAGATTCGCTAACGCATTTGCTTCTCCCATGCGATCGCCGGATTGTCTGCTTAAAATTAACGCTCGCTGGCTAGTACTAATCGCTTCGGCATTGTTTTTCTGATTGATACTAATGCGACTTAAGTGATTCAAATTGGCAATTTCGCACTTGCGATCGCCCGCTTCCTGCGCGATTTCTTTTGCTGCAAGATGAATTTCTTTTGCCGTCTCAAATTCTCCTAACACTCGCTGGGTTGAACCAATTAAGGTGAGAATTCTTGCTTTTTCCTGAGTTCCTGCGGTGCGCTTCAACGGCTCACTTAAGTAATTCATGGCA
>DATJEM010000101.1:0-6517 GCA_035496615.1 Leptolyngbya sp. | reverse complement strand
CTGTATCTCAGTGAATGATGCGTTTGTGATGGATGAATGGTGCAAAGACCAGAGTGCAGATAACATCACCATGATTCCAGACGGAAATGGTGAATTCACCAATGGTATGGGAATGTTGGTGGACAAAAGCGATTTGGGATTTGGGCAACGATCGTGGCGCTATTCGATGTTGGTCAAAGATGGCACGATCGAGAAAATGTTCATCGAACCCGAAGAACCCGGCGACCCGTTCAAAGTGTCAGATGCCGACACGATGCTGAACTATATCAATGAAAAAGCAGAGAAACCGAAAGCAATTTCATTGTTTACGAAAGTGGGATGTCCGTTCTGCGCTAAAGCGAAGAAAATGTTGAGCGAACATAATATGGACTATCAAGAGATTGTTCTGGGTCGCGATGTGAATGCTCGGACATTAAAAGCGGTGACGGGCGCTTCCACCGTGCCACAAGTGTTTATCGACGGTAAGCTGATCGGTGGATCTGAAGCGCTAGAGGCGTATTTAGCGTAGGTTTGAGGCGCGATCGTCGAGGCAGTCAGGTAGAGACGCAGGGCAAATGCATCTAAATTCGTTGAAGAATATCCCTAAGACTCAAGCTATCAGGAAGGTTCACATCAACCAGCCAAAAAGCGTTCTTAATTGACATGATGCGGTTGCCCTGGGTAGAGACGCTCTCGATCGTGTCTCTACTATTGGTCTCTACCGATGGTCTAGGTTGAGGGTCTAGATTGAGGGTCTAGATTCGATCGATCTCATGATTCATTCATTGTCCTCCATTGTTTTGGGGGCGAAAATCACTTCCGGATTAAATGGCTGTGCGTCGTTCCCGTTTGCAGCAGGTTCCGCTAATCGCCGCGCTGCGTTAATAAAATCAGACGGCATCATAATGATCGTCGTGGTATTGTTCTCTGCCCCGATCTCCGTCAGCATTTGCAACCGTCGGAGTTCAAGCGCAGCAGGATTTTGGCTCATCTTTTGCGAGGCTTCTGCAAGTTTGATTGAGGCTTCCTGTTCAGCGGCAGCTTTGATCAAGCGCGATCGCTTCTCTCGTGTGGCTTCTGCTTCTTTTGCCATTGCCCGCTGCATACTGGTGGGAATCTCTACATCTTTGATCTCTACCCGCTCTAGCACAATGCCCCACGGCTCTGTAATCTCGTCAACGATTTCTTGAACTCGTTGATTAATCTTGTCGCGATGCTGTAGCACTTCATCTAGCATATTTTGACCAACGACGTTTCTTAGGCTAGTTAAAGCAACTTGATAAACCGCCACTTCATAGTTCTCAACCCGGTTGATTGCTTTGACCGGATCAAGAATTCGATAGTATAAAACGGCATTCACGCGAATCGTCACGCTATCTGCGGTGATGGTTTCCTGCGGCTCAATGTTGACCGTTTTAGTCCGAATATCGACCTGAACCTTTTGATCAATGAATGGCATAATCCAGTAGAGTCCTGGACCCATTGTGGCTTTAGAGCGTCCGAGTCGAAAAATCACGCCCCGCTGATATTCTCGATCGATCTTGACTCCCTGCAGCGACAAGAGCATCAGTGCAGCAAAGAAAAGGGTGGCAAAGCTTCCCATCATGGTGTTCGTTAAAGAGATAGCTTTGTTCTAGCATGAGCGATCGCGAATCGCGAAAATTTTCTACTTTAGCCATTACCAATCATCATAATTGGCTTCTCCTTCAGCCGCTTTGGGAATGACAGTGGGCGGAACTGAATAAGGAACTAACTCTAACTGTCGTGCAGTCGATCGAGGTTTTGCGTTCTGAGTGGGTTTCCGTCGTCGCGAAACGCCTTCTTCATGGGTATCTTCTGCCACGACTTCATATAAGATTGCTAGTTTGGTTGGGTCATTGCCTTTTCGCAGAATTCGCCCCATGCGCTGAATGTATTCGCGGGCTGATCCGGTTCCTGATAGGACGATCGCGATACTTGCATCCGGAACATCAACCCCTTCATTTAGAACTCTGGAAGCCACCAGCGATCGATAGTCTCCTTGCTTAAATTTAGTCAGAATTTCATGCCGTTCTTTCACAGGCGTTTGGTGTGTAATCGCTGGAATTAAGAGATCTTGAGAAATCCGATAAACCGTTGCATTATCATCCGTAAAAACCAAAGTTCGTTCGGGATAGTGCCGCGCCAGCAAATCCGCTAATATTCTCAGTTTTCCTTCGGTTCCAAAGGCGATCGATTTTGCTTCCCGGTGTGCCAGCATTGCTTTTCGTCCAGCACTCGATCGCGCACTCGCCTGCACAAATCGCTGCCAACCTTGAGCGTTGCTGAGATAGATCTTTGCTTCTTTGAGAAAAGCATTGCGGATCTGAATTAGCTCATCGTAGCGGTCTCGTTCTTGCTTCGAGAGTGAGACTTTGATCTCGATCGCTTGATGTTTCGCTAGGGCTGATCCGGATAGTTCTGCTGCGGTTTTGCGGTAAATTTCTTCACCGATTAGCGTTTTGAGGTCTTCGTGTTTACCATCGGTTCGTTCTGGTGTTGCCGTTAGTCCCAATCGATACGGCGCGATCGCGTATTCTGCAATCACTCGATTAAAGTCGCTCGGCAAATGATGACATTCATCAAACACCAACAGCGCATATTGATTTCCTAATGTTTCTGCATTGATCGCCGCACTATCGTAAGTTGAAACGAGGATGGGAGTTCGATCTCGTGATCCACCCCCCAACAGTCCAATCTCAGTATCCGGAAACGCCGCCGATAAGTTTGCATACCATTGGTGCATCAGATCCAATGTTGGAACCATGATCAATGTGCTGCGCTGCGTCGATTGCATTGCAAGCTGAGCTAAGTATGTTTTGCCTGCTGCGGTGGGTAATACGACAACACCCATTCGACCCGAATTTTTCCAGGCTGTTAAAGCTTCTTTTTGATGCGGGTAAGGCTCCATTTCGACGGCTGGAACGAGTTCAACGGCATCAAATCCTTTGGCTCGATCGTCGATTTCGGTTCCTTCCGATCGTAGCGCCAATACCAATTCCCGGTACTGATGGGCAGGCACCCGAAACTTTTCGATACGATCGTCCCACACCGCAAATTCGACCCATGCTTTTCCTTTGGGTGGCGGATGTAAGATCAGGGTTCCGCGATCGTAAGACAAACAAGGCGTTCGGGGCATGAATCTAGTACGTTTGTCACTGAAGCTTTATTGTTCATCGTAGCGGCTTTCTGATCAACCGACATCAATTCAAGCAAATTCGACCCCTTCCCGATAGAATAAGTACCTGTTCTATCCGGGCTAGGGTTTATGTCTGTCCTGTCATCTGCGCCATTTTCTGCTGCCGAAATCGCCTCTGAAGGGATTAAGCCTGAAGAGTACGAAGATATTGTGCAACGCTTGGGTCGCCATCCCAATAAGGCTGAACTCGGAATGTTCGGCGTGATGTGGTCAGAGCATTGTTGCTACAAAAATTCGCGCCCCTTGTTAAAGCAGTTTCCCACCGAGGGCGATCGTATCTTAGTCGGACCTGGCGAAAATGCAGGCGTGATTGATCTCGGTGATGGCTTACAGTTGGCATTCAAAATCGAATCCCACAATCATCCCTCGGCGGTTGAGCCATTTCAAGGGGCAGCTACCGGAGTGGGCGGCATTTTGCGGGACATTTTCACAATGGGGGCACGTCCGATCGCGTTGCTCAACTCGCTTAGATTTGGAACCTTAGACGATGCTCGAACGCGGCGGATTGTGAATGGTGTAGTGGCGGGAATTTCTCACTATGGGAACTGTGTGGGAGTGCCCACCGTGGGCGGTGAAGTCTACTTCGATCGCGCCTATTCCGGCAATCCGTTAGTCAATGTGATGGCTTTGGGACTGATGGAAACCACCGAGATAGTCAAATCTGGTGCGAAAGGCTTAGGTAATCCAGTGTTGTATGTGGGATCAACAACCGGACGCGATGGCATGGGCGGCGCGAGTTTTGCGAGTGCGGAACTGAGTGATCAATCGATCGATGATCGACCTGCTGTGCAAGTCGGTGATCCATTCCTCGAAAAGTCTCTGATCGAAGCGTGTTTAGAGGCATTCAAAACGGGTGCAGTTGTCGCAGCCCAAGATATGGGAGCGGCGGGATTGACGTGTTCAACGTCCGAAATGGCGGCGAAAGGGGGCGTTGGAATTGAATTAGACCTTGATCTAATTCCAGTGCGCGAATCGGGCATGGTTCCCTATGAATACTTGCTGTCTGAATCGCAAGAACGCATGTTATTTGTGGCAGAAAAGGGGCGAGAACAAGAACTGATAGATATCTTTGAGCGGTGGGGACTGCATGCGGTTGTCGCGGGAAAAGTGATCGAAGAACCGATCGTGAGAATTTTATTTCAAGGCGCGATCGCGGCTGAAATTCCCGCAACGGCACTATCCGACAATACACCGATCTACCATCACGAGCTGATCAGCGAACCGCCCGAATATGCTCAAACAGCTTGGAAATGGACAGCGGCAAGCTTACCAAACTGTGATGAAACAGGCATGGATAGTCAGAGTTGGAATCAAATTTTAACGACATTGTTAAGTACGCCGACGATCGCCTCAAAGCGCTGGATCTATCGCCAGTATGATCATCAAGTGCAAAACAACACGGTGCTACTTCCCGGTGGGGCAGATGCCGCAGTGGTAAGAGTTCGTCCCCTTGCCGATGCTCAGAGTTCTTCAACGATCGCAGATCCGACCACATTCAACAAAGGAGTGGCAGCAACCGTTGATTGCAATCCCCGCTATGTTTATCTACATCCGTATGAAGGTGCAAAAGCAGCAGTCGCAGAAGCCGCGCGGAACCTTAGCTGTGTCGGAGCAGACCCGATCGCGATCACTGATAATCTCAATTTTGGCAGTCCCGAAAAGCCGATCGGCTACTGGCAACTTTCTGAAGCCTGTCGCGGCATTTCTGAAGCCTGTCGAGAATTTGCTACTCCCGTCACAGGCGGCAATGTTTCTCTCTACAATGAAACGCTAGATTCTCACGGCAAACCGGAGCCAATTTATCCCACTCCCGTAATTGGTATGGTCGGTTATATTCCGAACCTCGATCGCATCGCCGGACAAAGCTGGAAACAAAGCGGCGATGTGATTTATCTCCTCGGTTTACCGCTCTCGGATACGTCTCTCACATTAGGCGCGTCGGAATATTTGGCAACAGTGCATCAGACGATCGCCGGAATGCCACCCACGATCGATTTTGATCTCGAACGCAACGTTCAATCAGTGTGTCGATCGGGCATTCGCAGCGGTCTGATTCAGTCGGCGCATGATTGTGCTGAAGGAGGAGTCGCGATCGCGCTTGCCGAATCTTGCTTTGGTCATTCTCTCGGCGCAGATATTCAAATTCCAGACCATTCCGCCCGAATCGATCAGATTCTATTTGCCGAAGGGGGAGCGCGGATTATTGTATCGGTCAAACCTGAATCAGTTTCAGACTGGGAGGCGGTTTTAAGAGCAGAACTAAACGGGCATTGGCAAAAACTCGGTACGGTTAGCGGGGAATCACTAAAGATATCGATCGCCCAATTTTCGGTAATCGACGCTACGATCGCAGAGTTATCAACGGCTTGGTCGAGTGCGATCGAGAAAGGTCTGACCGCATAGTCTGACCGTTGTATGCGATATTTAAGGGAATGTTAAGGATTCGTCTTCTCAACATTCCGAATGCTGTCTAACTACGCAAAACCAAGCCTATGTTGTCTGATGACACGTTTTCTGAAGATTCGATCGAGCAACATCCTGATAAGCCAGAAGAAGCTTGCGGAGTATTTGGAGTTTATGCGCCGGGTGAGCCTGTAGCTAACCTTGCCTATTTTGGATTGTTCGCTTTACAGCATCGTGGTCAAGAATCGGCAGGGATCGCGACATTTGATCACGATCAAATTCATCTGCACAAAGAGATGGGCTTGGTGTCGCAAGTTTTCAACGAAGCAAAGCTCAAAGAACTGCCGGGATACTTGGCGATCGGACATACGCGCTATTCCACCACGGGATCGAGTCGGGCGGTGAACGCTCAGCCCGCATTAGCAACATCAAGATTGGGAACGCTGGCGTTAGCACATAACGGAAACTTGGTGAATACCAGCGAACTCCGTGCCGCGTTAGCCAGTACGAATCATGATTTTATTACGACAACCGATTCAGAAGCGATCGCGCTTGCGATTGCCGAAGAAGTGAATCGTGGTAATGATTGGGTGAACGGTGCGATCGCGGCTTTTAAACGCTGTCGAGGTGCATTCAGTTTGGCGATCGGCACTCCCGATGGCATGATCGGCACCCGCGATCCAAACGGCGTTCGACCGCTGGTTCTAGGCACGTTAGAAGAAAATCACGGGTCGCCGCTGCGATATGTTTTAGCTTCAGAAACCTGCGGGCTTGACATCATCGGAGCCGATTACGTCCGAGACATTCAACCGGGTGAAATGGTCTGGATTACCGAAGACGGCATTCAATCGATTTTCTGGGCAGAACAACCCGCTCGGAAGCTCTGCATTTTTGAAATGATTTACTTTGCGCGTCCCG
>DATJEM010000100.1:0-4567 GCA_035496615.1 Leptolyngbya sp. | reverse complement strand
TCTTGTTGTTGCAAGCTGCGATCGAACTGTTCATTGCTCTGTGCAGTATGTTCACCATTTTGTTTGTAAGGTCCATATAGATAGAGAATTCCGCCCGGTTTCAAGATTCGATTTGCGCCTGCCATCAGTCCCAAGCAAGCTGCCCAGGGCGAAATGTGAATCATATTAATATTGACGATCGCGCCGATCGGTTCAGAAAGTTGCTGTCGTTCTATGCTCCAAATCGGTTCGCGCACATCGATCTCGATCGGTCGCGCTAGATTCTCGCTTGGTTCAGACTCCCGCCAGGATGCGATACTGGCACGAGCGATCGGGTTTGGATCAGAAGGAATCCACTTTCGCGCAAATAACTGAGGCGCAAAGAATACGGCGTGTTCTCCCGTACCGCTAGAAAGCTCCAAAATGGTTCCCGTCGGAGGAAGAACTTCTAGCAGCACCTTTAAAATAGGTTCGCGATTGCGTTGAGTTGCGGGGGCATATTGTCGATCGTCGGAGGGTTTCATCAGTTTTTAGCTACTGTCAGGACATTAATCAGTGCATCGATTCAGAAAAGATCGCTCAGGTTCGGGCGAACGGCTGCGATTTGGCATCTACTAGATTCTTATCTCTGCAATATCAAGATCATGTTGCAATGTTTCCTATGATTGCTCCAGTTTTGTGCTAAAAGCGTTACTAATTGAGACAAATCGTTATCTCGTAAGATGACAAAAGATTTTCAAGCGCTAGTCCTGAGTTGATCAATCTAGCGTTCTCTCGTCAAGCGTCGCAAGCGAAACAGCGGTAAAACTGGATTGATCTCGGTCATGTGACGAATCTAAATGCGATCGTGATCCCGAATGATTTCCCTCTAACGGCATACCCCCTTCGTCTGACTCACGATAGAGTGATTTCTTCATCGCTAAACCCTATAGTGTTGCCAAGAGTAATTTCTTTGCAAATCACTATCCTGTTA
This sequence comes from Leptolyngbya sp., assembly GCA_035496615.1. Lineage (GTDB taxonomy): Bacteria > Cyanobacteriota > Cyanobacteriia > Leptolyngbyales > Leptolyngbyaceae > Leptolyngbya. The sequence continues at coordinate 3,615 of DATJEM010000100.1, read as the reverse complement.
GGGGAGATACATCAAAATGGCATATACTAATCGTCCTGCAACTGAAACGGCTGTTATCCCGGTAGCAGGTGACTATCACGATCGAGTTCGCTGGGGTCCGATCATTTCCGGGCTGATGATCGGGCTGGTGTCTCAGTTGATTCTGAGCGCATTGGGCGCAGCAATCGGAGCCACCTCGATCGCGAATTCGGGCGCGCCCCGCACCGATGCAAGCGATGTCGGTACAGCGGTGGGCATTTGGGCGACGATTAGCTTACTGATTTCGCTATTCATCGGTAGCTGGGTGATGGCGCGGGCTTGTGGTCCAATGAACCGCAGCACTGCACTGCTCAATGGTGCAATTCTGTGGGCGACCACGCTGGCACTGAGCGCTTATCTGTTGGCAAGTGGTGTCACGGGTGCTTTTGGTCTAGCGGTTTCGAGCGCCGCAACCGCCGCAGGTGCAGCCCTTCCGCAAACGGGTGTGCCGAATGTGAATGCGAACGTGCCGAATGTTTCCGCTCAAGATGCTCGGAATCTTGCAGGCAATACGGCAACCGCAGGCTGGTCATTTGTGATTGGTTCACTGCTAGGTTTGGCAGCGGCTTTGGCAGGTGCAGCAGTCGGAACACGCAAGCCTCGTACGGCATACGTTGAGCCGAATCGTGGTGTTACCCCATAGTTTATCTTTTTGAGTTCATCTTCTTGATGACCCTCTGCCCCTCACAATCGCTGAGGGGCTTTTTAAGATTTAAAAAGCAAAAGAGGTGTCATTACAACACCTCTAAGATAGTAAACGGGCTAGGAGGGATTCGAACCCCCGACACCGTGGTCCGTAGCCACGTGCTCTAGTCCACTGAGCTACAAGCCCTTGTTTGCACTTATTCAATATACAACGATCTGAATCCAAATGACACAAAATTCTGAAAACTCGATCGAACTCTCTCATCTGGATGCCCAGGGACAAGCCCAAATGGTGGATGTCTCTGGCAAATCGGCGACGGTGAGACAAGCGACCGCGATCGGGCGGGTGCGGATGCAGCGAGAAACGATGCTCGCGATCGAGTCAGGCAATCTGCCAAAAGGCGATGTTTTGGGAACGGCTCGAATTGCCGGAATTATGGCAGCGAAACAAACTGCAAACTTGATCCCGCTGTGTCATCCGCTGCCGATCCAGAAAGTTGAGGTGCAGATTGCAGCCTTGCCAGAACTCCCAGGATTTGAGATTCAGGCGACGGTGAAAATTAAGGCGGAAACCGGAGTAGAAATGGAAGCGCTCACGGCAGTCTCGATCGCAGCGTTGACCCTGTATGACATGGCAAAAGCGATCGAAAAATCCATGACGATCGAACAGATTTATTTGCTCAACAAAACCGGAGGAAAATCAGGGGACTATGTGCAGCCGCGCACGCTGTAGGCGACCAAAAAAGCGCGACCAAAGCCGCGCCACATTGAAATTCCAAAAATGTGAGATTCCAAAAATGAGATTCTATTCTAAAAGTGGATTGACTATCTCAGGTAGCTTGCTTCTGCTTCAAGCATCCGGAGCAGTGCTTGATCGCCCCGTGCTTGTGCAGCCGCCATGCGACGTTGCAAGTTGCGCTGTAGGTTTTCGCGATGGACTCGTGTCACTTCCACCGAATTCAAACGATTTCTGTTCATATCAAAATTTTCCTAGAGGTTAGCAGTCAAAATCACCATGACCTGATCCTAACACCCCAAAAAGTAAACGGTAGCTTACGCTACTAAAATTCATATTTTTAGGCAGCCGATGCTTGTAACGCTACTAACCGATTTTGGACTGAGTGATGTTTATGTCGGCGTGATCAAGGGCGTGATCGCGCAAATCAATCCGCAGATTCAAACGATCGATCTGACTCACCAAATTTCGCCGCAGGATATCGCTGCGGCTCGATTTCAATTGATCAACGCTTACCCTTATTTTCCAGATGGCACGGTTCATGTGGCAGTCGTTGATCCGGGGGTCGGCAGTGAACGTCGATCGATTGCGGTGCAACTCAAATCTGGCTATGTGGTCGCGCCAGATAATGGATTAATCAGTGGAATTTTGAGCGACGCGATCGCAGCGGTAGAACTGACGAATCCGAACTATTGGCGATCGCAAACTCCTAGCGCCACCTTTCATGGACGCGATATTTTTGCGCCCGTTGGGGCACATCTCGCAAGTGGAGTCCCGCTCAGAGAATTGGGTGCTGAAATTGATTTAGAGTCCCTGGTACAGTTACCAATTCCCAGCGTGATTGAAGCGGCAACGGGGCTGCAAGGCGTAATTCAAGCGATCGATCACTTTGGCAATTTGATCACGAATATTCCAGCAGCAGCAGTGCGCGATCGTCCTTGGTCGGTTCAAATCGATCAGAAATACTATCTGGGCAAGCGAAATTATGCAGAAGCAAACCAGGGGGAAACGATCGCCCTAATTGGGAGTCACGGCTGGATCGAGATTGCAACTCATCAGGGCAATGCTCAACTGAGTCTAAACCTATCGGTGGGAAGCCAAATCAGGGTTGCGTTTTAAGCGATTCGCTCAATTCTCCACGGTTGCAATGCAATCAATCTCAACCAACAAATCTTTTGGTAATCGTGCCACCTCAACACACATCCGTGCTGGAGCCGTCGCTTCTTCAAAGTGCTTGGCATAAACGGCATTCATCGCCGCGAAATCGTTCATATCCTTGAGAAATACGGTTGTTTTTACCACATTTGCCATTGATGATTCTGCCGCTTCTAGCACCGCTCTCATGCTGGTTAATGCGCGATCGGTTTGTGCTGCCACATCACCTGCGCCGACAATCTCACCCGATTTGGGATCGAGCGAAATCTGTCCCGCGACGAACACCAATCCTTGAGCGACGATCGCTTGGTTGTAAGGTCCAACCGGAGCCGGAGCCGCATCAGTCCGAATTACTTTCTTCATCTATACTCTCGGTCGCATTCCATAGTTTCTGTACTGTAAATAATCGTGCAAAATGCGATCGTGGTCAAAACATAAATTCCGAGGAATCTCCCAGATGTCAATCACTTGAATGTTTTTGGCATCGTCTCCCGCTTTGGGATCTCCCGTGGCGGTGGCAATGTAGGTAACGCTCATTGTGTGTTGGCGCTGATCCCGATTTGGATCAGAATAGACCCCTAGCAAGTCAACCAGTTCGATTTTCAGTCCAGTTTCTTCGATCGCCTCTTGATGGGCTGTAGTTTCGGCTGAATTGCCATAGTCAATAAATCCACCCGGAATTGCCCAACCGTGCGGCGGATTGAGGCGTTCGATCAGTACGATCGGGCGAGAGGGTCGATCGAGAAGTTCAATAATAATGTCAACAGTCGGCGCGGGATTACGATGAGCCATATTGGATTACGAATTGCAAACTGATTTTGCTTCTTCTTTCGGCAGATTTTGGACTTTCCGCTCTATGTTACAGTTCTGAGAGCTTTCATTTAACTTTTATCCTATGTCTCTGAAGCGATCGAGCGGCGTTCTCTTACATCCCACTTCTTTTCCCGGTCGGTTTGGCGTTGGTGAATTAGGGGCTGAGGCTCATCGATTCATTGAATTTTTGGCTCAGAGTGGTCAGCAGTTTTGGCAAGTGTTGCCTTTGGGTCCGACCGGATTCGGAA
>DATJEM010000099.1:0-7077 GCA_035496615.1 Leptolyngbya sp. | reverse complement strand
GTTCTCCTGATGGGGTTTGCTGCGCCAGTGTTTGCACTTCCTCAAGGCAATCCGATTAAAGATCCGAAATCATTGCTGCGATATGCGTTACCGATCGACAATGCTGAAGTGCGTGACTTGCAATCGAGTCTCGAAGATATTGCGGCTCAACTCCGGGCAAATCGCCGTTGGGGTGCGGTCAATTCTGATCTCAATCGCGCCGATCGCATTTTGATGCTCAAGAGCGACAAGATGCTGGCAAGCGTGGTAGACGATCGCAAATCTGAAGCCGAACAGTTAATCGCGCAACTGAGAACCGGAGTCGCAGAGCTAACCGAGATTGCGAAAATGAAAGATAAAAGTACAACGCTAGAAAAACGGGCAGAATTGCTCGATCGAGTGAGCGATCTCGAAGCGACAATGATATCGAAGTTTCCGTATGAAGTACCGGAAGAATATCGTAATCTGCCACAGCTAAAAGGGCGGGCGACGATCGCGGCGAAAACTTCAAAGGGGGACTTAACGATCGTCGTCGATGGCTTTAGCGCACCTGTGACCGCCGGAAACTTTGTCGATTTAGTCCAGCGCGGCTTTTATAACGGCTTACCGTTCACCCGTGCCGAAGATTCCTACGTTCTGCAAATCGGTGATCCACCCGGAAAAGAAGTTGGATTCATTGATCCAAAAACAAAAGCATATCGAGCGATTCCTTTTGAAGTGTTGGTGAAAGGCGATACAGTTCCAACCTACGGGATTACGTTGGAAGAAGCAGGACGCTATCTTGATCCGCCAGTGCTGCCGTTTTCGTCTTATGGAGCGTTGGCGTTAGCGCGTCCTGATACTGATCCAAACGGTGGATCTTCACAGTTTTTCTTCTTTTTGTTTGAGCCAGAACTCACTCCAGCCGGAGCAAACTTGCTTGATGGTCGGTATTCGATCTTTGGGTTCGTCACTGAAGGGGCGGATGTGTTGGGACAACTGAAAGAGGGAGACACGATCGAATCTATGAAAGTTGTGGATGGCTTAGAAAACTTTGTTGAACCGCAGACCGCTTAGGGTGCGATCGTACCTGTCCTCTCATCTCATTTCGTTGGATGAGAGGACTTCGGGCATCACCATACAATCGCCCGACAATTTTACGATGACTCGCAATTCCTAGAAAATCATCGCTCTGCATGAATGATGTGATTGTCCCAATGATGCCTGGCTAAATTGATTCAGCGATCCAGGGATATCCCTCGGATGAATCGCGCTTGCTCTACGCATCACGCTTGTAAATGATTTCTTTGTTTTATGGCGCTTACGGTTCAAGACATTGGCGAACAAGCTTTATTAAAACGAGTTCAAGCTTTTTGCCCCAGTGCGATCGTTGGTGATGATGCTGCTGTTCTATCGACCGAACCCGGAAAGTCGTTGGTCATTACCTCGGATGTTTTGGTTGATGGAGTGCATTTTAGTCATCTCACAACGCCCCCAGAGTCCGCAGGCTGGAGAGCGATCGCCGCAAATCTCTCAGATCTAGCAGCAATGGGCGCGACCCCGCTCGGAATTACGGTTGGCTTAGGATTACCTCAAACCACCTCTGTCGAATGGGTAGAACGGCTTTATCAAGGCATGGCGGATTGTTTAGCTCGATTTGGTGGCGCGATCGTCGGGGGTGATCTGTGTCGATCGCCTGTGATCACTTTAGCGATTACCGCAGTTGGACAGGTTGATCCAAAGCGGGTGATTGCGCGATCGACGGCTCAACCCGGTGATGCTATCTTTGTGACGGGTGTTCATGGTTCATCTCGCGCTGGGTTAGAGATGCTGTTGAACTCGGATAGCAATGGTGATCGTGCTGCTTTAGTTCGCGCTCATCAATATCCAATTCCGCGATTCGATTTGCCTGAATGGAACGATCGCGTTTCCGGCATGGATAGTAGTGATGGGCTGGCGGATGCGGTGGTGCAAATTTGTCGAATGAGTGGGGTTGGAGCCAAAGTCGATCGCGCTTTGATTCCCCTTGATCCAGCGCTCAAACAATGGGTATCGACAGAGCAAGCGATCGAGTGGGCACTCTACGGCGGCGAAGATTTTGAGCTTGTTTTATGTTTGCCGTTTGAGCAGGCGCAACAATGGAGCAATCAACTGGCAGGATCAGCGATCGTGGGTGAAATTACTTCTGATCCGATGGTTCAATTAATCGATTCTTCGGGTGAGTTTCGCGATCAGCTTTTGAGCTTAGATCAAGGATTTCAGCATTTCAGCTAAGGGGAAATGCCCCAAATTCGCGCGGTTTTATCTTCGCTTCCACGGGCTAACAAACTCTGAGTTTCGTTGACTGCGATAGAGGTAACTCAGCTTGTATGTCCCTGCAATCGACAAACTTCTTGCCCTGCGTGTAAGTCCCAAACTTTGATTGTGTTTTGACGATCGCTGATGAGATAGCGATCGTCATTTTTGACCACTGATGCAATTTGCCGCCGCTTGATTTCGGTCGGTTCAATTTCTTGCCCATTCTTTAAGCTCCACGATCGTCTCTGTCGTTTTGCTCCCTGAATCGTAAAAACATCTGCTTCGGTATCAATCGAAATTGTGTAGACGAAAGTATCAGCATGAATGCTAAACATCACCTCTTCAGCCTCAATGTGCCATACGTTGATCACACCCTCGCGGCTGGCACTGATAGCAACTGTACGATCGTAGTATCTGAGATGCCGCGTCGCGAGCGCAATTGCCGTCATTCCAGCGCTATGTCCTTTCAAGGTGGCTAAACATTCAAACAAAAGATGGTGTGGGTACGCCTGTAAAAGCTCAGGATGATTTTGCAGCAATGTGTAAGCAACTTTCTGAACGGCGATCGCCCGTGATCAAATCGATGCTCTGAAACAATGGGCGGCAAAGGCAGGGGCGCGTCCCGCCTCAGAAGATTTACAGTTGATGGACGAGTTGCGCCAGATCACTCGACAGCGCGGAATCGATGCTTTGGAGATAGATTAATGTCACACTTTACCCCGATCAAAGTCGAAATTAAGCAGGGTGAGATGCTGCATCAGGCATTGCGAGAACTGGGGTATAAAGTCGAGCAGAATAGCTTTGTGCGCGGATATCAAGGCGATAAAACTCAGGCGGACTATGTGATTCGTCGATCGAACGACTATGATTTAGGCTTCCGACGCGAGGGAGATGATCAGTACGTGCTGATTGCCGATTTTTGGGGAGCGCGAATCAATCAGCATCAGTTCATCAATCAAGTGCAGCAGAAGGATGCACACAAGCTTCTACAACAAACTGCCGCAGAACAAGGATATACGATCGAAGCTGAGGAAGTTCTAGAAGATGGAACCGTGCGCGTTGTGGTCGGACGCTGGGTTTGAACTACAAGCTTTCTAAATATTCCAGCAGATCTGCCATCTCTTGCGGGCTGGGCTGAAACTTTGGCATGGGGGGAGTTTCTCCACTGATCACCTGCTCAATTAGTCTAATCTGCGACTTCCGACTAGAGACGTTTTTCAAACTGGGACCGACTTTCCCATCTGCCATAATGCCGTGACAGCCTGCACAATTAATTTGGAAAATTGCGTGACCTTGAACCGGATCGCTTGAAAGCGACAATACCTCTTGAACATAAGGATTCGTGCGGTGAAGCTGATTCACACCCAAAATCGAAACCACGATCGACAAACACATCACAAGCACGATCGTGAGAAACTTTTGGGTCGCCCCTTCAGATTTGACAAGCTGCTGGTTCAAAGTAAATCTCGATGTGAGGACTTGTAAAGTTTGTTCACTCATATACTAAACAGACTTTAACAAATTTCGGCAACTCTTGTCGCTGCGAATTCCGTGATCCCACCAAAAACTTTGGCAAATCGTTGTGGTATCAGCGCTTCTCGATCTCGAATCGGCAAGAGGAGTTAATATATTAGATAACGATACCTTCATGATTTAAGTTGCAAAATCTTACAAACTGAGGAGAGTCAAACATGGTTGAGCCAATTTTGTTGGGCATCGTGCTGGGATTAGTTCCGGTCACGTTGGCAGGGTTATTTGTCGCCGCTTACACTCAATACCGTCGCGGAAACCAGCTAAACCTCTAGTTTCCGACTGCCCCAGAAGGAACCTTCTGGGGTTATTTTTTATCAAATAGTAATGGCATTGTCATATGGGCGACAAGTTGAGTGAGTAGATTTGCAGCAAAGTAGCCGCCTGTTATAGGAGTGACTCAGATCATGGATGTTTCGATCGAAAGCCTGTTTACCGAAGCGATTCGGACAGTGATTCACAATGCCGACTGGATGGGCTGGAACTTTTTTCTGGCATTGATTCCGCTGGCTCTGAGTGTATTGCTGTTTCGCCGTTTGCAGTTTGGAAACTCCACGATCGCCCTGCCTGCGATCGCGATCGAAAGCCGTCATCGCTCTGTGCTGTGGTGGCTCGGAATTGTGGTATTTGTCGCTTTCTTACCCAACGCGCCTTACATTCTCACTGATATTATTCATTTCGTTGACTGGGTGCAACGGGGCGCATCGGTCTGGGTTGTGGCACTGATTTATGTTCCGCTCTTCTTTCTGTTTCTTGCAGGCGGATTTGAAGCTTATGTGATGTCATTGCTGAACGCGGGTTACTATCTCAAACAACGTGGCTTAGGGCGATACATTCTGCCAGTAGAACTGACCCTACACGCTTTGAGCGCGATCGGCGTTTATCTCGGTCGTTTCTTGCGCTTCAACAGTTGGAATCTCTTAACTCATTGGAATGATGTCGCGACAAGCTTAATTGAAGATGTCATTGCGAAACGTCCTTTGATCACGATCGCGCTGACCTTCCTCATCATTACAGTGCTGTATGCGTTGTTGAAACCTGTCCATCTGGCGCTATCGAACTACTGGAAATTTCGCACAAAACGAGAAGAATTCGTAATTCCCAATTCTTGATCTGTAGTCAATGCGGTAATCGATACGACAGTTATGATTGACTTACGGACGATCGCTTTAGCCGGGTTGGGCATATTAGGGCTTACAGTGCTACCCGCGCAGGCAGAAAAAATGACAACGACAGCGCAGCAAGGAAATGTGAAAGCTGAATTGTCGTATGAGAAAGTTCAGGGCAATGGAGTTCCACAAGCGAACAACGTGCGGTTAAAAATTCAGCGATCGGGACAAGCTATCTTTGATCAACCGCTGAAAATTTCTGAATACGATCGCCCGATGGCTTATTTTACAGGCGATCGCGGGTTAACCGTTCAAGATCTCAATGGCGATCATGATCCTGAAGTGATCACAGATCTGTATACAGGTGGCGCACATTGCTGCACGTATTCGTTGATCTATCAATACAATCCCCAGCAAAAGCAGTATCTTGAGTCCCGCGCAGATTGGGGGAATTTGGGCTACCGACTTCGTGATCTTGACAACGATGGTAAAACGGAGTTTTATAGCGCCGACGATCGCTTTGCCTACGCATTCACAAGCTATGCAGCTTCAGCCTTTCCGATCATGGTTTTGCGATTTGAGCATGGCTCAATGGTCGATGTGACGCGACAATATCCGAAACAGATTTACGGCGATGCGTATCGACTGTGGCAAACGTATCAAGAAAGATCAAAGTCATCGGGCGATGCGACGAAGGGAGTTCTAGCCGCATATCTGGCAGATAAGTATTTATTGGGTCAGCAAGAAGACGGTTGGAAGCGGCTCGAAAGCGTTTATCAGGAAAGCGATCGAGCTGAATTTTTCGACCGGCTGCGGAAGTTTTTGAACAAAACGGGCTACTCGCAATAGCGCAAAGTCAAAGTCAAAGCCAAAGCCAATCAATGACAAGAGCATCTGAGGTGCGATTTGTGTGATGCCTGGAGTTCGATCAAGCAGAGAACCGATCGAACTCCCCCTAATCCGACAATCTCTCTAAACAAAGCTGTCGAAAATGATCGCCGCGCTGCTCAAAGTTCTGGTACTGATCAAAACTTGCGCAGGCTGGGGAAAGCAGCACCACGGAGGCAGAATATTGTTTTGCGAGTTCTGTCGATCGCACCACTGCGTTTTCCATCGTTCCAACATCTTCATAGTTGCCGTAGCCCGCTTCTTGCAGCCGTTTCGCAAACACAGGCGCAGCTTCACCGATTAATAGCACCGCAGCCGCTTTCGTTTGAATTGCATCAATCCAAGCTTGATCTTCACCGATCTTGGGTTCTCCGCCTGCAATTAAAATCGCTGGAGCTTTCACCGCGATCAGTCCAACTTCTGCCGCATCATAGTTGGTTGCTTTGCTGTCGTTGATAAAATCAATGTTCTGCCAGGTGCAAATATGTTCTAATCGATGTGGAACACCGGGGAACTCTGAAATTGCTTGGACGATCGCAGCTTTCTCAATTCCCGCCAGGTGTGCCGCCGCCACAGACATCAAGAGATTCTGGAGGTTGTGCGATCCCGGCATTTTCAAAGCATCAGCGCGAACAATCTTTTTGCCTTGAACGATCGCCCAGCCATCTTCGAGGTATGCACCTAATTCTGGATGAACTAAGTTTGATTTTCCTTTTACGCTTGTCCAGCAAGCATTTTTCCTCGCTGGATAGCGAATCTGCCGGAGATAAGGATCATCGCCGTTGAAGATTTGATGTTCGGTACGATCGAGCAAACTTGCTTTGATGTTGAAATAGTTCTCTAAGGTTTTGTGGCGACTGAGATGATCGGGGGTGAAGGTTGTCCAAATGCCGATTTTGGGCGCGATCGACGAAGCTGATTCGATTTGATAGCTGCTAATTTCTGCGATCGCCCAGTCCGGTTTTTGATCTAGCAAGGCAACTTCACAAGCCGCATAGCCAATGTTGCCGAATGCGGGCGCATCAAGTCCCGCTTGCTGAAAGATCGCCGCAGTAAGGGCGGTTGTAGTTGTTTTTCCATTGGTTCCGGTAATCGCGACCCAGGGAGACTCTTTGAGCGATCGCCATGCCAGTTCCATTTCTCCGATCGTTTCGATGTTTCGCGATCGCGCTTTGACTAAATTGGGTAAATCCCAGGGCACGCCCGGACTCACGACGATTAAATCTGGATGCACCAATTCCGGATCGAAGCTGTCGCTGAGATGAACCTTAATTCCTTCTGCAATTAGTTCTTG
>DATJEM010000098.1:0-13695 GCA_035496615.1 Leptolyngbya sp. | reverse complement strand
TGGTGGCAGCGAGCAAGGTGGGGATCATCAACACGCCGAACCAGCCCACATATAGGCGGTTTTCGGTGGAGGTGACCCAGTTGCAGAACTGCGCCCACAGGTTGGCGCTTTCGCGTCTCTGTAAGGTGGTTGTCATGGTTTATGAGTGCTTGTTTACTTGAAGATGGGGCTGAAGAATCAACCCATGAAAATATATTAAGCCATTTATTTCAGTTTGTAAAGGGTCATGTTAAGTTTCTGCTCATCTCTTGTAACAGTGAATTTACGATCGATCCCCCAGCAGCGCAATTCCCACCCTTGATTCAGAGGCTGATGCAAGCACGCTCAAGAATGAGAAGCGTCTCCAATTCTGAGTTTTGCGAGTGCGTGTTCCATATCTGTTTCTAAGAAACGATCGACCGCTCCATGAATCCAGGCGAACGATCGCTGATTATCTTCACAGAACCGCTCAAAGCCTAGAACTTTGCGTAGCTCCTCATAAATTGGGTGAACGATTAAGGTGTAAAGATCGCAGACTTCTGGAAAATCGCTCCGAACTTTGAGGAGCGTTTGCTGCGTGTCTTCTAAGAGCTGGCACAAACTTGCAACACTCAGATAGGGTTGATCAATCACCCAAGCTCGAATGTAGATCGAAACACAGCCTCGATCGCCGGGAGTTGCCATGATGAAGGGATCAACGGGATTGTCAGTGGTGAGATAAAGGTTTTTACTCGGTTGCTGAAAGAAATAGATATCAGATTCGGCTGTGACAGGGAAGAGAACGCAAGCAGCAACAACACTCTGATTATCGGAACGGCGTAGAACTCGCATTCCGGTATTGTATTGTTGCGACCAGGTTCTTAAGACTTTTGCGATTTTAGACATCGCCGCACCGTCTCGAATGAGCGGAGCATAGTTGCGGGTGTAGAAGTTTGCGATCGAAATTGCATCCGTGCGGGGATTGAACGCATCCGCAAATAGCACAATCGGTTTTTCAGCTTCGGGCAGCTCAAGTTCAGGCAGCGATCGAATTTGTAAAGCTAACGCATTGCCATCGTATTGTTTCTCGATCAGCCCTAGGGCTGCGAGGCGATCGATCATCATGCCTGCGGCGCGATCGCTGCCCCGTTCTTGATTGCGGTAAAAAAGTTCAGCAGCTTCTCGATGAGTGCAGTTGATCAGACCTTCTGGAGCGTGAAGCTTCCGGAGATTGGATGGAAGTTGTCCGCTCAATTCTTCCTGCTGTTTGAGCAAAAGATATGCCCACAGTCGCACAAAATATTCTGCTTTTCGGCGTGTCAGTCCTCCACGACGTTGAATCATGGCAACATAGGGGCGCTGAACTTCGATCGGGAACAAACGGTCTAGGAGGTCTGGGATCATGAGCGTAGGGGGCTTGTAAGAGAACACGAAAAAAACAACCCAATTGGGTGAAGCGATTTAAAGCCGTATCAGCGATGATTTAGAAACGAATACAGGGCACTAATTCTGTATCCCTAGCGACAAGTCGCGAGTTTTGACCGACCTGACTTAGAAATTCAGTCAAAGTTATCTGAAACGCTAGAGTTCTGCATCACTTCACTCATGCAGAACCAATGCAGAACCAATGCAGAGATTGAGTCACACATTCGTGCCTCCTCATTATTTATGCTCATTTCTCACTTGCGACGAGAAGTTCCTAAAACTTCAACTTACTTCAGTCTTGTTCAGCTTAGTTCAGTGATTTTCAGCCTACTCATTGTAAGTTCAGAGTTACGTTAAGCAAGATTGGGGGTATTCTTCAACCGCTCTAATTTTTATGGTAGTTCCCCTGTTTTCCGTACACTCAGACCTGCAGCGTTCCTCCTGGAGCAATCACGCTGCTCAGAAACGATCGTCTCGCCGTTCTCGCCGCAACAACCTGAACACCGTTCGGCAGGAAGTGTCTGCTCCATCCGCTGCTGCTCCAAATCAGGATCTATTAAGTCAGGATGCGTTTTGGGGGGTACTGCTCGAATCGATGTCGATCGGTGTGATGGTTTTAGCGACTTCGCTACAAAGGGTGTACTGCAATGAGAAGGCGAACGCTTTCTGCGAACGACTTCAGAATTTAGAGGATGCTCTACCCATCGCGGTCAAGGATTTGTGTCAGCGATTGATGCAGGAAGAGATGGCTTCGATCGAACCGCTGATTATGGAATATCAAGGAGATTCTGAGTTTTTTCGTTTACAGGTGCGGTGGATGAATTTGGCAACAACTCAGCCGTTGCTATTGGTGTTTCTAGAAGATTGTCATGAGTCGCTGCGAACAGAATTGGAGATTGAGCAGGATAAGTATGATTTGACCGATCGAGAAACAGAAATCTGGTTTTTGCTGCGGCAGGAGTACTCGTATCAAGAGATTTCAAACTTGCTGAAGATTAGTTTGAATACGGTAAAAACGCACGTCAAAAACATCTACGCAAAGCGAAAAAGTTTGGCAGAAGAGCGCAAAATTTGGTATTCCAGATAATGTGGGTTTCTATTTGTGCTGATGCGATCGATTACTTACAGTCCGGCTTATACGATCGTTCCAACGTACGAATGTTTTAATCGCTGTACGTACTGCAATTTTCGGACAGATCCAGGTAACAGTGAATGGCTGAGTCTGTCCGAAGCTGAGAAGATTTTGAGAACGCTTCAGTCTCAGAATGTGATTGAAATTTTAATTTTGAGTGGGGAAGTCCACCCTCAGCACCCTTTGAGGGTTGCTTGGTTTGATCGGATTTTTCTGCTTTGCGAAGTTGCACTTTCAATGGGCTTTTTGCCCCATACGAATGCCGGAATTCTCACCTTTGAAGAAATGGCGAAGTTGAAAACAGTAAATGTTTCAATGGGCTTAATGTTGGAACAAACCACACCGACATTATTAGAAACTGTCCATCGTAATGCACCGAGTAAAATACCAGAGGTTCGATCGCAGCAGCTAATTTGGGCAGGAGAGCTACAAATTCCTTTTACAACTGGATTGCTGTTAGGAATTGGAGAAACGGAGCGCGATCGCATCGACACGCTAGAAGAAATTTCTCAGATTCACGATCGGTTTGGTCATATTCAAGAAGTGATTTTGCAGCCTTATAGTCCGGGACAGAAAGAAAGCCTTTCTCATTCTGCATTTCAGCCAAATCAATTGATTGAATTAATCAAGATTTCACGAAAAATTTTATCGGACTCGATCGCGATTCAAATTCCTCCAAATCTCGTTCCGAATGATTTGATTGCGTGTCTAGAAGCAGGGGCAACAGATCTCGGTGGAATCAGCCCCCGCGATGAAGTGAATCCTGATTATCCTCATCCAAAAGCGAATGAATTAAAGGCATTGCTTGAAGCGGAAGGCTACGAATTTGTTCAACGATTGCCGATTTATCCACAGTACGATCGCTGGCTTAACGAGCGATTGAACCGCACAGTTCAGCGCTACAGAACTGCTGGAGCTTCAGCATCCAAAAACTCTGTTACGGATTGAAGATAAGTTTTTGGATCTTCAAGCATGGGAAAGTGAGCGGTATTGGGGATTGTAATTTGTTGAATGCGATCGTTCAAGATCGCTGCTTGCTTGCCCATTTCAGCCGGGATAATCTGATCGTATTCACCCGAAATCAAAAGCGTTGGAATAGAAATCCGAGCAAATTCCGCAGGCATTGTTTCTGCTGCTTCTTTGCTCACCGCCGAAACCATTGTTCCTAGGGCTGCTGCCTCATCTGCCATCAGAAAATCGTCCAAGAAAGCGCGGCTCATATCACGAGAAACCGATTGGTGTAAAAATCTCTGCATGAATAGTCGATCGGTAAAGGGCAAGCTGTAAAGCCAGGGAAACCGGAACTTCACGACGTAGCCACCGAACTGATGAAATGCTTTGAACGCTCTTTCTTGATATTCAAAAATGCCGCTACAGGTGAGGACGGCTCGATCGACAAACTCTGCATATCGATTCAGGAATAAAACTGCGACAGAAGCCCCGGTCGAATGAGCATTTAAGCAAACTTTTTGCAGTCGTAGCGCGATCAATAACCCGGCTAAATCCCTCACGTACACATCTAATTTGTAAGTCGATTCAGGTGCATTCTCCATGCGCGATCGTCCAAATCCACGCATATCGTAAAGCAGACAATCGAAATGATGAGACAACGATCGAGCTGTACTTTCCCAGTAGCGTACCGAGCCGCCCCAACCGTGAATAAAAACTAAAACAGGCTTACCGCTCGGCTGATTGTCGCCCGATTCGGTCAGCCATTCGTAATAGTGATTAAATCCGTTTACCGAAATATAAGCCATGCTAAGGAGCAGATTGAAGGGTCTAGAATTTAGAATATCACTCAGATTTCAATCTGCCACGTTGGTTTATGCGGATTCCGGTTTCGGCAACGACGAAGGATGTAGAAGTAGTTCAGCCGTCGATCGCTTCTCGACCATTTCGCGGGTGATGGTGCATCGAGTGACATCTTTGCGCGAAGGCAATTCATACATAATGTCGAGCATCATTTCTTCGACAATGCTGCGAAGGGCACGCGCTCCAGTTTTGCGGCGATAGGCTTCTTGAGCGATCGCAACCACCGCATCAGGTTTAAATTCAAGCTGCACATTGTCCATTTTCAGCAATTTTTGGAACTGCTTGACCAGTGCATTCTTTGGCTCGGTGAGAATCTCAGCCAGGGCATCTTCATCCAGCGGATCCACGACTGCCATCACCGGAATTCGCCCAATGAATTCCGGAATCAGACCGAATTTCACCAAGTCATCCGGGACTAAATGCTGCAAGACATCAGCGGTGCGTTTTTCTTTCGATTGTTCGCCAGATTGAACGAAGCCCATCGATCGTTTGCCCATCCGCTGTTCGACCGCTTTATCAAGTCCAACGAATGCGCCACCGCAGATAAATAGAATGTTGCTGGTATCAATTTGGATGCAGTCTTGATACGGATGTTTGCGTCCACCTTGGGGGGGAACGTTCGCGATCGTACCTTCTAGCATTTTTAACAGCGCTTGTTGAACGCCTTCGCCTGAAACATCGCGGGTAATTGAAGGATTTTCGCTCTTCCGGGCAATTTTGTCGATTTCGTCAATGTAAATAATGCCGCGCTGTGCTTCTTCAACATCGAGATCTGCCACTTGAAGCAAGCGAAGCAAAATATTTTCGACATCCTCGCCCACATAGCCTGCTTCAGTCAGCGTCGTCGCATCTGCCACTGCAAACGGAACATCTAAAATGTCGGCTAAAGTTTGAGCCAGAAGCGTTTTGCCGCAACCCGTCGGACCAATCAATAAAATGTTCGATTTTTGCAATTCGACCAGATCATCGGGTGACGGTTTGCCGCTGCCTTTTGACTGCAAAAAGCTTAACCGCTTGTAGTGGTTGTAGACCGCAACCGAGAGAACTTTTTTTGCCTCATCCTGCCCGATCACATGCTCATCCAAGTATTTCTTAATCTCTCGCGGCTTGGGCAATTGATTCAGAGAAAGATTGGCGGAGCGCGATCGACGTTTCTCAGGGGTTTGCTCTCGGCGCGGAACAGGTTGCGGGGCGGCGCTGGAGTCAAATAACTCCTCATCCAAAATCTCATTACACAGATCGACGCACTCATCGCAGATATAGACACCAGGTCCGGCGATCAGTTTGCGAACTTGCTCTTGGGACTTGCCACAAAAAGAACATTTCAGATGGGAGTCGTACTTTGACATAGCTGCCTCTTATCTTGCTGCGGCGACAGGCTCACCCGCTCTGGGGAGATTCTGCCGGGAGATCACTTGGTCGATTAAGCCGTAGGATTTGGCTTCGTCGGCAGACATAAAGAAATCGCGCTCTGTGTCTGCTTCAATACGATCGAGCGGCTGTCCGGTGTGTTGAGCGAGGAGTTCGTTCAACTTGCGCTTATGATAGAGGATTTCTTTCGCTTGGATCTCAATATCCACCGCTTGCCCTTGAGCACCGCCCAACGGTTGGTGAATCATGATTCGAGAACTCGGCAAAGACATCCGCTTTCCGGGGGTTCCGCCCGACAGCAGAAACGCTCCCATACTAGCAGCAAGCCCAAAACAAATCGTGACCACATCACAGCTAACCTGCTGCATGGTGTCATAAATTGCCATTCCCGCTGTCACCGAGCCACCCGGAGAATTAATGTAAATTTGGATGTCTTTTTCAGGGTCTTCGGCTTCGAGGAAAAGCAGTTGCGCGACGAGCGAATCGGCAACCGTATCGTCGATTTGACTTCCCAAGAAAATGATGCGTTCGCGCAACAGACGCGAATAAATATCAAAAGCCCGTTCGCCGCGCCCGGACTGCTCAACCACCATCGGAACGATATTGGTTGGCGCAGCGTGAGACACAACATCAAGGGTGCTGAGATTCTGAATGATGTAGTCGTGAGAGTGAGAGTTATACATGAGGCAAGCGGCTACGTTCCACAGTTTCAATTCTAGCCAACAAACGCGAAGTTATCCGCGACACATCCGAATGCTTCAAGATTTGCCCGGTGTTCTTACTCCACAACTTCCACTTCGACCGCTTCGGCTTCGAGGTCATCGATTTCGTCGTCTTCTGGCTCATCTTTTTTCAGGGTGCCTTCGGGAACGAGTTCGATCGTTGAATTTGCGATCAGCCAATCCATGATCTTTTCTTTCAGCAGATCTTCTTCGACTGCGCTGGTGAGCCGAGCCATATCGATGTCGCGCCCTTCCAATTCGGTCAGGAGTTCCTGAACTTTGGTATTGAGTTCGTCTTCTTCGACTTTGAGCGATTCGCGTTTGGCGACTTCACCCAGGGCAAGCGTGCGCTTGATGCGCTCGATCGCGTCGGGTCTCGATCGCTGTTTCAGCATCGGAATCGTATCTTTATTCAGCAGTTGCTTGATGTCGATCCCTTGCTGCTGTAGCTGCATCGCCGTTTGCGTCACCATATATTCGACTTCGCGTTCGATCATGGTTTCGGGTAAATCCGCTTCAACTTGATTCAGCAATTCACTCAGAAGTGCTTCTTCTTTA
This sequence comes from Leptolyngbya sp., assembly GCA_035496615.1. Taxonomy (GTDB): domain Bacteria; phylum Cyanobacteriota; class Cyanobacteriia; order Leptolyngbyales; family Leptolyngbyaceae; genus Leptolyngbya. The sequence continues at coordinate 6,717 of DATJEM010000098.1, read as the reverse complement.
TTGGATTTAGTTTGCTGTTCGGCTTCTTCAGAAAACCGTTTTTCTAGAGATGCGCGCATTTCAGCGATCGTTTCAAATTCGTCGTCGCTGGCTTCTTTGGCAAAGTCATCATCGACTTCAGGCAGTTCTTTTCCTTTGAGTTCTTTGACGGTGATGTCAAATTTTGCCGGTCGTCCAGACAGTTGTTCTTGGGGATAATCTTCGGGGAAAGTGACCGAGATTTCTTTCGTTTCGCCCGGATTCATGCCGATAATGCCGTCGATAAATCCTTCAATAAAGCGACCGTCTTCAAGTTCAAGCTGAAAGTCTGAAGCCGTTCCGCCGGGGACATCGGTTTCTTCGGCATCTTCACCTACGGGCATATAGCGCCCTTTGTAATCGACGACTGCGACATCGCCTTTTTGAGCGGGACGATCTTCGATCGGGATCATCGTCGCCATTTGAGTGCGGTAGCTTTCGATCACAGAATCGACTTTTTCTGGGTCAGGCTTCACTTCTTCTGCTTGAACCGTGAAATCCTTGTACTGTTTCAGCGTGACTTCAGGGGAAACATCAACCGAGGCGGAAAACGTCAGCGCTTCGCCCGGCTTATAGCTCGCGATTAATTCATCAAAGGACGATCGCAGTTGAAAGTTTCCCAGCGCGTTAATTTCTTCCTGCTTGAGTGCGTCTTTCAGCCCAGCATCAACCAACTCTTCGATCACGGCAGCTTTGATGCGAGCCATACCAAAGCGTTGAATTAAGACTTGGCGCGGCACTTTGCCTTTGCGGAACCCCGGAACGTTCAGCGATCGGGTAAAGTCCTGCAAGACGCGATCGTACGTTTTCTGAGACATCTCTGGCGTAATTTCAATTTCCAAGCCAATTTGACTGGCGGGAAGCTTTTCCTGGGTAACTTTCATCGGCGTAGTGAAGAATGCGAATATCTATCAAGCAGTAAGCTATACTAACCGATTCTAGTCACGGTTGCGCGATCGTGTCGGATGAATCTTAAGAATCAAATTGACAAGATTGGCAAACACTTCTGCGATAATTTAGGGAATACTCGCAGTCGGAAAGAGGTTCCAGTCGGCTGCTTGAATTCGTGCCCAAAGCGCGTTAATCTCTGAAAGAACGAGATTGATGATGACGAAACGCTCTATTTTTTTGCTAAAAGAAATCTTATTAATGCTGTTCTGAATTGATGTGAAACCTGTTGGAGGAATATATTTTGGGTCAATCCTATCGAGTCGCGATTTTGGGGGCGACAGGGGCGGTTGGAACTGAACTATTAGAGTTATTAGATCGCCGTAATTTTCCTGTTTCGGAACTGAAGCTGCTGGCATCTCCTCGATCGGCAGGGTCAACCCTGATGTTTCAAGGCGAGAGTTTAACGATCGAAGCCGTCAACGAAGCCTCATTTAACCAGGTTGATATTGTTCTAGCGTCAGCAGGCGGATCAATTTCGCGCCAGTGGGTCAAAGATATTGTTGCGGCTGGAGCCGTGATGATCGACAATTCCAGCGCCTTTCGGATGGATGCGGACGTGCCGCTTGTTGTGCCGGAAGTGAATCCGAGCGCGGCGGCGAATCATCGCGGCGTGATTGCAAATCCAAACTGCACGACGATTTTGATGTCGGTTGCGGTCTATCCTTTGCACCAGGTGATGCCGATCAAACGGATTGTCGCGGCAACGTATCAATCCGCCAGCGGTGCGGGTGCAAGAGCGATGGAAGAAGTCAAACACCAATCGATCGATATTCTGCAAGGAAAACCACCGAAAGCCGAAATTTTGCCCTATCCGTTAGCCTTTAATCTTTTTCCACACAACTCGAAACTGGATGAATCCGGGTACTGTGAAGAAGAACTGAAGATGGTAAATGAAACTCGCAAAATTTTTGGCGTGCCGGATCTGAGAATTACTGCAACTTGTGTACGGGTTCCCGTCTTGCGGGCACACTCAGAAGCAATTAACCTAGAGTTTGATTCTCCCTTTAGCGTCGAAAAAGCGAGAGACCTGCTGCGACAAGCGCCTGGGGTCAAGCTGGTCGATGACCGGGAAGCAAACTATTTTCCGATGCCGATCGATGCCAGCGGCAAAGACGAAGTATTAGTCGGACGCATTCGCCAAGACATCTCAAACCCGAATGGTTTAGAACTCTGGCTGTGCGGCGATCAAATTCGCAAGGGAGCAGCCCTGAATGCGATTCAAATTGCGGAACTTTTGATCGAGAAAAACCTCCTGAAGCCTGCTTTAGCGACCAATCGATAGATTATATAAGGAGTCTAAATAGAGTGTGATAGTAAATTTTGGAACTGTATTGACTGCAATGATTACGCCATTCACAGCGGATGGAGCAGTTGATTACGCTGTGACCGAAAAGTTAGCAGTGCATCTTGCCGAAACCGGAACCGACACGATCGTGGTCTGCGGCACCACGGGCGAATCGCCGACTTTATCTTGGGACGAAGAGTTTGAATTGTTCCAGGTGGTGAAGCGGGCGGTCTCTGGAAAAGCGAAAGTGATGGCAGGAACCGGATCGAATTCGACCTCGGAAGCGATCGCAGCCACCCAAAAAGCCGCTAAGATAGGATTGGATGGCTCATTGCAGGTTGTCCCGTACTACAACAAGCCGCCTCAATCTGGACTCTATCAGCATTTTAGAGCGATCGCAGAATCCTCGGATCTTCCCGTGATGCTGTATAACGTCCCAGGGCGCACGAGTCAAAACCTCCAAGCGGAAACAGTGGCTCGACTCGCAGAAGTTTCCAATATTGTTGCAATTAAGGAAGCGAGTGGCAATCTAGATCAAGTGAGCCAAATCCGCCGGATGACCCCTCCCGAATTTGCAATCTATTCTGGAGATGATTCTTTAACGTTGCCGATGTTGGCGATCGGTGCGAAAGGCGTGGTCAGCGTTGCCAGCCATCTGGTGGGAAACCAACTACAGCAGATGATTCTGGCATTTGAAAAGGGTCAAACTCAGAAAGCCACCCAAATTCACTTAGCATTATCTCCCTTGTTTAAAGCGCTGTTCATCACGACGAATCCAATTCCTGTGAAGGCGGCATTGAGCCTGCAAGGCTGGGAAGTTGGCGCACTCCGTCTCCCCCTGTGCTCACCGGATGAAGCAGTGAACGATCAATTGAAAACCGTTATGGCTGAACTGAATTTGCTTCAGACGGTACACGCTTGAAGTTTCTGTACAACTGAATATTTTTAGGCTTTTGGTTCAGAGGTTGAGCGTCTATGTTGCTGCCTGCTGAATTCTAAGCTTTCTCGATCGATTTTTCCGACTCCAAATTCTCTCAAATCTGAAGGATACTAAATGACTCAAGATCATTCAAAAGCACTCAAAATCATTCCCCTCGGCGGACTGCACGAAATTGGTAAGAATACCTGCGTGTTTGAATACGGCGATGAAATTATTCTGCTAGATGCAGGACTTGCCTTTCCGACCGATGGAATGCACGGTGTCAATATTGTGCTGCCCGATATGACCTACCTGCGCGACAATCGCGAGAAAATCAAGGGCATGATCATTACGCACGGGCACGAAGATCATATCGGTGGCATTGCTTTTCACCTAAAACAGCTTGATATTCCGGTGATGTACGGTCCGCGTTTGGCGCTGGCATTACTCGAAGGCAAACTTGAAGAAGCGGGAGTTGCCGATCGTACGGAACTGAGAACGGTTCGACCGCGCGATATGGTGCGACTGGGTTCTCATTTTCTGGTTGAATTTATTCGCAATACTCATTCGATCGCAGATAGTTTTACCGTTGCAATCCATACTCCGGTTGGCGTTGTCGTTCATACAGGCGATTTCAAATTCGATCACACTCCGGTCGATGGTGAAAAGTTTGACATTCAGCGCTTGGCAGAATATGGCGAAAAAGGCGTTCATTGTTTGATCAGCGATTCCACCAATGCTGAGGTTCCAGGATTTACGCCTTCTGAACGATCGGTATTTCCCAATCTCGATCGCGTCTTTAGCCAAGCCGAAGGACGACTCTTAATCACAACTTTTGCTTCGTCCGTTCACCGGGTCAACATGATTCTGGAACTTGCCCAAAAGCATGGTCGAGTCGTATCGGTGCTGGGTCGATCGATGTTGAATGTAATCGCTCATGCTCGCAATCTTGGATATATCAAGTGTCCCGATAATCTGCTACAACCGCTGCACGTCGCCCAGAAGACTCCAGACGAGAATGTGCTGATTTTGACCACTGGATCACAAGGAGAGCCAATGTCTGCGATGACCCGGATCGCGAATGGTGAACACCGCCAAGTCAAAATTCGCCAAGGTGATACCGTTGTGTTCTCAGCCAATCCGATTCCGGGAAATACGATCGCCGTTGTAAATACGATCGACAAGCTGATGATGAGCGGCGCGAATGTTGTTTACGGCAAAGATAAAGGCATTCACGTTTCGGGTCATGGCTGCCAAGAAGATCATAAATTGATGTTGGCATTGACTCGTCCGAAGTTCTTTCTGCCTGTTCACGGCGAGCATCGAATGTTGGTGAAACATTCTCAAACGGCTCAAAGTATGGGAGTTCCGGCTGAGAACATGGTGATTATCGACAACGGCGATGTTGTCGAACTGACCAAAGATTCGATCCGTAAAGCTGGCAAGGTCAAAGCGGGAATCGAACTGGTCGATACTTCTCGATCGGGAATGGTTGACGATCGCGTGTTGAAAGAACGTCAGCAATTGGCGGGGGATGGCGTGGTGACGATCGCAGCAACGATCAACGCAGAAGGTCGATTATTCTCAAACCCTGATGTGCATCTGCGCGGGGTCGTGACTTCGCTGAATGCGGCACAGCTTCAAGGAAAAGTTCAGGTCGCGATCGAAGCGGTATTGCGCGATCGCTGGGCTGAGTTTGCGCGTCCGGCGGACAACCAAATCGAGATCGATTGGACAGGCTTAGAAGTCCAGATCGAACGCGAGTTGCATCGTTTGCTGCGTCGTGAAGTGCAAAGCAATCCGCTGCTCGTCTTCTTGATGCAGAAACCTGAAACGATTTTGGTACAGAAGCTTGAACCTGCACCCGCAAAAGCTGCTCCGGTGCGTCAGCGCGATAAGGTTGCTTCATAGTTGAAAAATTCGGCAGTTGCAGAGAACTTAAATTGCAACTGCCAAATTCTTGCTATACTCACAGAGTAACGAGAGGGCATGTAGCTCAGGGGATAGAGCACCAGATTCCGGTTCTGGGTGTCGCAGGTTCGATTCCTGCCATGCTCGTTTAGTTGATTAGAAGGTTGTGTGCGCCACAATCTGATCAAGAATAGAGAAAAGATTTCAACGTAGCAAGAATGGGACAGTACGATCGCTTAATTCTGATGGCGGAAGACGAACTGACGCAGTACAGCACCGATGCGCGCAAAATGGAGAAACTGCGGCAAAAAATTGGGCTGTCGGTGTCGGCAACCGAACAAAAGCAAGTGAAAGAGCAGATTTTGGCGGAACTGCCAACTGATCCAATTAACAAAATCATCGAGGATCAGCGTCAAACCGTCGCTTTACCGTTTTGGGGAATTGCGGGGTTGGGGTTGTTGCTGGGAATCTCAGCTTCACAACCGTTGGATTTTATTGCGACGATCGTCGGAGGCGCGATCGCGTTTCAAGTTCAAAAAATCGGCTGGAAGCTTCAAGCAAAACGCCTCGTTCTCAACACACTAGAAGAGATTGAGGAGCGGGTTCGCAAGCCTGATTAAACCGCGAGGGTGACGCTACAATCAAACATATCAATCATTGTGAAACTGACGATGGATACGATCGACCTCAAACGGAATGTAGAACAACTCACTTCGCGCCTGGGTACAACCCAGGACTATCTTTGACGTTCCTGCCCTGACTGCCAAAATTCAAGATCTAGAACAAGTCGCCTCTCAGCCTGATTTTTGGGACGACCAAACCCAAGCGCAAAGCATCCTGCAAGAATTAAACGAGTACAAATCGCATCTGGAACAGTTTGATCGCTGGAAAGCTGATCTTGACGATGCCGAAGCCACGCTTGAACTGCTCGATCTCGAAATGGATCAATCCCTGCTTGAAGAAGCAGCAGCGAAAACCGAGCAACTCAAGCGCGACCTCGATCAGTGGGAACTTCAGCAATTGCTTTCCGGCACATACGATACCAAAGGTGCAGTTCTCACGATCAATGCGGGTGCAGGCGGAACCGATGCTCAAGACTGGGCAGAAATGCTCTTGCGAATGTATACCCGCTGGGGCGAATCGCATGGCTATAAGGTGCATATGATGGAGCTTTCTGAGGGAGACGAAGCGGGAATTAAGTCCGCCACTTTAGAAATCGAAGGGCGCTACGCTTACGGCTATCTCAAAATGGAAAAAGGAACCCATCGCTTGGTCAGGATTTCCCCGTTTAACGCGAATGACAAGCGACAAACGAGCTTTGCCGGGGTGGAAGTGATGCCGCTGATTGATTATTCGGTGCAGTTGGACATTCCCGATAAAGATCTAGAAATCACCACCTCACGCGCTGGCGGTAAAGGTGGGCAGAACGTCAACAAGGTTGAAACGGCAGTCCGAATTTCGCATAAGCCGACCGGGATTGCTGTGAGATGTACCGAAGAACGATCGCAGCTTCAGAACAAAGAAAAAGCTTTAGCGATTCTCAAAGCAAAGCTATTGATTATTGCAGAGGAACAACGGGCAAAAGAAATCGCTGAGATTCGTGGCGATATGGTAGAAGCCGCTTGGGGAATGC
>DATJEM010000097.1:0-5914 GCA_035496615.1 Leptolyngbya sp. | reverse complement strand
AGGACATAAAAATTGTGGTTGCACCGCGTTTGCGTCCTTCCGCTAATGCCCCGTGAACATAAGGAGTGGTTCCACCTGCGGCAATGCCGACCACGACATCGATCGAACGAATTTGTCGATCGACGATCGCGCTGGCTCCCTGATCTGCCAAATCTTCTAGCCCTTCCGAACTCCGCAATAGAGCATCGGCTCCCCCGGCAATAATGCCCTGCACCATTTCCGGCGGGGTGCAAAACGTGGGGGGACATTCTGCCGCATCCAATACGCCCAAACGTCCGCTTGTGCCTGCCCCGATATAGAACAATCGCCCACCCTGACGCAGTTTTTCAGTGGTTAAATCGATCGCTTGTGCTAGAGGTTGCCGCGCTTGGGCGATCGCGCTGATGGTTTTTGCGTCTTCTTGGTTGAACACATCCACTAGCTCGATCGACGAAAGCTGATCTAAGTTCGCACTCGCTGGGTTGACTTGCTCGGTGAGTAAATGTCCCCGTGGTTGAAGTTGCATAAAAGTTCAAGAGAAAGGCAACCTGTATCTTACCGTTTGACGATCGCGCAACTCGCTGCATCTCACCACTTTTTGTAGGGCAAAAATTTACCGTTCATTATGACTTTGACCCGATCGCCTTTGGGATCAGCTTCTTTTTCAATCTCTAGCGTGAAGTCGATCGCGCTCATGATGCCATCGCCAAATTTTTCGTGAATCACTGCTTTCATCGGCATTCCATACACCTGCATGATTTCGTAAAAGCGGTAGATCAGGGGATCAGTGGGGACGATTCCACCTAATCCTTTAAGTGGGGAAATTGTTAATTCGGATGCTAAATCTGCGCTCAATCCTAGCGCTTGTAGTAGTTTTGTCGCTTCTTCTTCTGAAGCACTTGCTTGCCGATAGATGACAGAGGCGATCCAGACTTCATCGCGTCCGATCGCTTGCTCTAGCTCTGCAAAAGTGATGCCTTTTGCCTGCTTCGCTGCTAATAGCTTTGTTGTGATTGCGGGAATTTCAACTGACATTGTTTTTGCTGATTTGGGTGAGAGAGAGGGAATCTTTTCGATTCGGTTCATCGTGATCGTACTTTAGAACTGCGATCGCAGTCTATTTTTTCGTGTTTCCGTAGTATTCTTGCCCAGGATTGTGTCCAATCTAAGCCCAGTCTTCTTGAGCTTTTGATCTATGGCTGATTTCACAACCGTTCTTCAATTCATTTGCAGTTTTGAACAGTCTCATCCGATCGCTTCGGCTTACGAGATTGCTAACCGACTGCGCGGCTACACTAAGTCAAGCTACACCACCGAAGCTTGGTCGATCGTCACCGGATTTGCACAACCGTTTATCGAAGGTAAGCTTGATCAGGAGATCACTTTTGCAGGCGAAGCCACTGATTTTGGACATTTCGTGGCATCGCTATCTGATCAGATCAATCAATCGGGTTTGCAGTGGGCAGACTTTACGCATTGGACAGGAGATTATACTGCTTGGGCAGGGGATGTTGGATCAGCGATCGAGCTTTATCGATCTCCTTCTAATAAACTGAATTCATTGAGTGAAGCGCTCGATCGCTTTGCCTCAGACTCCGATTATGTTGCGGATATTGCTGCTTATATCGTGGCTGCGTTGCTGAATGGAAATGCTCAAATGTCTCTTTCTCAGGCACTTCAGCAGTATCACGCCCAGCCTTATTCTGAGCATATCAAATCCTTCATTCAACAAAGGTTCAATGGTATTTTTCAGGCTCAAACCTTAATCAATCCTGGCAAGGTTGAAGCTGATATTCGGAATGCGACGTTTGCTTATTTGGAACTATCACAACAGGCAGAATCTCTGAAGCAAATGACAAAACCATTCACTCAAAACCTCCGATCGATGCCCAAAACTGAACGCGATGCGCTGAGTGCCGACTTATTGCAAGGTTCGCTACACTTTATGTCGCATCTCAGGAAGAAAGGAAATCTCACACCGATGAAGTTCAAACCCTATCGGCAAACTCAACTTCCCTGGCTAGGAACGGTTAGTTATGAGGTATCGATCTAGGAGTTGGATCACAATTCTGGGTCAAGATTGAGCGGACGGAGAAAATAGAAGCGATCGCTCTTCCAGTCATTGCCTTTGATTCTGCCGAGATATCCTTCTGTTAAAGGGGACGAAAGCTCAATCAAAATGCTGTGCAACTCTTCTAGACTTAGAGATTGGGGCGGGCTAGAAAAAGTGTAGACAGCATGAAGGGCAGAGATCTCAGCCGCATTCAGTTTTGCACTTTCAAGATACAGCTTAACTTGCTGAACGATATGAGATCGCAGGGTGATCTGCTGCCAGCTTCGATCGATGTAAAGATTGACCTTTTTATCCGATGCTTCACCAAACGGAGGAGTTTCGAGGCAAGCTTTCAAGTCATACAGGTTAATGACTCCAGGATGTTTCGCTTTTAGCGTGATCAGTCGCTCTAGGGTTTCAGGACGCATAACATTCATTTGATTTTCAACGGCTGCTTTTTCTGCGGGGTCAGTGAGGCGACCTGCAACAAAGAGAACTTTAATAGACTGCTCAAACCTCACTCTGCCCAAATGAGTTGTACCCAGGTGAATCAGTTGTGCAGATACGCTATTTGGAACACTTTCATGTTTACTTGCTTTGCACTCCCCTACTAATGCGTAAGGAGCCTCACAATAGATGTCTATACCGCCTGCGCCGCCCGATGCAGTTGGATCAAGACTCGCTTTAGCGTTGTTGAGAGAGTTAGAAAAGCCAAGTTTGATAAAGCTTTTGCGGACTAACTTCTCAAAGCGATCACCATCACTAGAGTTACCCATTTGAGTAATTTCTTTGATCCAGTTTGTGTCTAGGTTGGATTTACTGACAATCGCACTCTCTGCCCAACCCAAAAAATATTTTAGATCTTGCTCCAAATGAATTGCTTTGGGAGTTGTAGTAGGGAATTGAACGATCGCATCATACAGTGCTTCGATCTCTGGATGCGCTGGTGGTTCTAGATTTTCGAGCTGGTGTTTGCGCTGGGCGAAAGCGCGATCGTCAAGAACAGGTAGTTTATTTGAAATTTTTACGGGCTGGTTTAACTGCTTGTCTAAACCCGATAGTCCGATAAACTTCCCAAACTTGTCAGGACTTAGACCTTTGCAACTGACTGTGATCAATTCAGGAGTTCGATAGACGCGCAAAAATGCTAAAAACAAGTGTTGTCTCTGTTCTAGCTCTCGCTTCAGCGTGTCTTTCTGCCAGATGGCTAACTGCGATAGGGCTTCTACTTGCTCCAAACTGTGTAACATCATGCACTGTTCACACATTGCCCACGCTTCGATCGCGGATGATTGTGCGAGCGTTGTCTTTGCTAAAGGCAAAAAGCGCGAATGATATATCTTCTCTAGAGATGGAGCCTTTTCAACATAGGGATAGAGCGCGAATGTCCATCCTGTTTGCACGGGCACTCTGGGAAGTACAGCAACAAGCTGCCCTTTTAGTAAAGCTGCAATATCAACCGCAGGCAGACACAAAGCCCTATCCAGTAAAACCGTTTCAAGCATGAGTTAGCTCTTCCAATTCACCTGTAGTTGAAAGATCAGAATCGTCGGTTGAATCTGCTTCTAGGCATTCTGGCTCGTCTTCGATATCATCAGGAAGCTGATAAGATGGAGCGCTCAGAATTTCCTGAAGCAATGGATTATGCTTTCCGAGCCAATATCTTTCGCCATCCTCTTTGATGAATTGAAAAATGTCTTCTTCGGTCAATTGATAGTCAGAATTTCGTTTCTGATAGACAGCACGAATTGCGATTAATGGCTGAATTTGCTGTTCTATCAATTCAACAAATTCCCCGCCTGCGGTAATTAAAGAATCAAGATAAGTCTTTCTAAAATAAGCATTGATGAGCTTATTTTTAGAGCGAATCAGGCAGCCACGAGTGATTGCAAAGCTATTGTTTGAGTCAAGGAGTCTTCTCAGCCCTGCACCTAACGCTCCCCCGCCGTCATACTGTAGAACAGCCACACCGATGCTATGCGAAGATCCATCTTCTTCACACAGAACTTTAAAGTTTAAGTAGGGATCTTTTCTACCTCGTCTACCCACTCCTGTTGTTACTTCTTTCAGCCTGACACCTTCAACAATCTGCCCAACAATGGCTTGAAACCCAAACAGCAGTGCATCAGCTAAGAAATAGTTATCGTCCATCCGATTCTTGATGCTTACGTTTAGTTCACTGACAAATGCAAGTTCAACTAGATTCGGCGGCGTTGGAGTATCAACGGGAGGAACACCATTCTGAGGGCGGCAATGCTCTCGACACCAGCTAAGAACCCGCCGAATTGTGAGTCGTTCTCTGCCCAGTTCTCTCAGTTGAGTTTCCTCAAACGGATAGGTTGAATGAGGAGGAACCAAATGATTACTAGCGTAGAAAGTATCTAGATAAAGCAAGACTAGCTCAATGATTGCATTGCCATCCATGGACTTCAAAGCAAGCGGTTCGCAGTGAGTTTGTACTTTTGTCCAGATCCCTCCGGGTAGCTGCTTTACTCTCTCCCTCCAAGTCCCTGGCATCATGACTGTTAAAATCACACCGCGATGAAGATTCTCGAATAGCTCCTTGACCAGTCCGGCAACAACTTGAGATCGATGGTATCCGGCATCGCTGAAGTCATCTAAGTCAAGGTTATCAAAGCAGATGACCAACTCATTGTAATAACTAATCAGTTCCAGAATTTGCAAAGTCGCATCAAACGATTGACGCTGCACGGGTAACTTCATCTCATTTGCTTTGTACTGAGCAAGTTCTTTCCCACCTAGCCAATTAAAGGCGTAAGCGGCTTGATCATCGCAAAGTGTCCAAAAAATCGCCCGTACAACGTCTGGATCTTTCACAGTTCTTGCTTTGCGAAATGCTTTAGAAAGCTGGTCAATCCATTTTCTAACCCTCTCTTCGCCGTCTTCTTCCTCGCCTTTTTTCTCAAATTGATTCACTAACTCTTTCGGAGTAAAGTCTTTCGAGTCTGAATTAACAACTTTCAATGCTTGGTTTGCCATTTCAGTCGCTAGTTCTTGCCACTGAGTGACTTCCTGGCTACCAATTTTATCTAAGCTATCTGCAAGCAATTGCTGGAACGAGTTCTTAATGTTGTTGAGATCGTTGAACGTCTCGGTATAAACGAAAAGTGCACCGCCCTGGGCTTGGAGTTGATGTCGGATGCGACTAATAATGTGAGTTTTGCCCGTTCCATCTTGAGCCGTAACCAGAATAGATGTAGCCGAATACTGCCCTTGTCGAATCTGGTCTAAAGCCTGGAAAATGGCATCCGAAGCATGAGCGTTCAGGGACTTCACATCAGGAAATGCTTTTCCCCAAACGTGCTGTGGATTTAAGAAAGGCGGTTGGGCAAAGGGATTATGACTTAGAAGTGCGTCATTAATTTCTTGTAGTGAGGAAGTAACCGAACTGCTCATGACTGTTATAGATCAACAATAGGACAAAAATGAAAATGGAAAAATTAGAGTGAAGGCTTTATAGGCGTTTGGCGTAATAGCGATCGCCGCCCAACGGAGTTGTGATCGAGTCTTCAGCTTTGTCAGGAGTCAGGCTTGGCATTTCTCCGCCAATCAGTTGAAGCACGTCGCTTGCCTGTAAATCCAGCATCCACTCGCTGAACTTCGATCGTTCCACTCGTTCCCCAATTTCCCGCCGAATCCGATAGATGGGCACTAAATTATCCAAGTTGTAATCGCGGTTCAGTCGATCGAACACTTCTAGCGCGATCGGCTTAAATTCTTCGTAAGAGGCGATCGCGGCTTTCTTTCCGTTGCCATTCGTTACAGCCGAATTGTTTTGTCGAATCCAGTGCAGCAGCGCATTTGCAGTCTTCGCCCCGATATTGGCATCAAATTCAAACGACTTTGCTTTTAAGCCTTCTG
>DATJEM010000096.1:0-3453 GCA_035496615.1 Leptolyngbya sp. | reverse complement strand
CGCAAGTAGAATAATCGTTGCTCTTCCAGGTTCTTCAAGCGTTTTCAGCAAGGCATTTGCCGCAGCTTCGGGCAGGGTTTCGGCTTGCTCGATGACAACCATCGATCGGGTGGACTCCAACGGCGGACGACTGAGAAACTGACTCACTTCGCGAATTTGCTCTAATCGGATCATCGGTGGAGATTTGCGCTTGACTCCGGCGGCTTCAGCTTCGATCGCCGTCAGGCGTTTTCCTTGATGTAAGTAAGTTGGCTCTACCCAAAGCAGATCAGGATGGTTGCGATTGAGAATTCGTGAGCGCGATGACACCAATAATTGTTCAAGAAAGCATTCTGCCGCAAGCCGCTTACCAATTCCTGTAGAGCCGGTGAATAGATAGGCAGGAGCAATACGGTTTTTGGCGATCGCGCACTCTAATCGCTCGATCGCTTGAGATTGACCAATGAGGGAGGCAAAGGCAGACATGAGACCAGAGAACGAATGATGTTTAGTGTAGCGAAAGATGGCGCACGCTCGATCGAGCGTGCCGTTTACCGTTCAATCCACATCAACTTTGAAGCAAAACCTGTAACCGATCGAATACAAATCTATCAGAGGATAGATAGAAATTTCTGCCCCGCGCAGGAGAATAAATTTGTCAAATATTAAATAAATCCAGGACAATTTTTTGTTGATATGATGCCAGTTAAACAAGCCTCACTGCGGAAGCAGCCTTTGTTTAATTTAGTGGTCTGATTCGTGAAATGCGGAGTTTGAGCAACTTGAATCAAGATCAATTTGGGGTGGTCATCGACTTGAACTATGTCACGATCAGCCGCTGGGAGTCGGATCAGATGCAACTCTCTGAACGAGCGTTATGGCAAATTCACGCTTTTCTTGAACAGTTGAGGCAATTCAGCGCTCATCCTATTCAAGAGAGAGGTAAAAAGCTGCTTGCGTTGTATTTTGCCGCCAGACAAGGGTAGGAAGTCACGATGGGGGGACTGAGTATAGCGGATTTGTTTGCTGGTGATAGCGAGATGGCGGCACGGATAGGATCGCATTTTGTCCATGCCAAAGACGTGGCTGATGGGGTACCAACGCCCTTGGGGGCAGTCGGAACCTGGTCTCCTAGCTTAAAGAGTGTTTTTGGTATCCTATTAAACTCTAGCTGTCCCATGTTCTTAATTTGGGACTATGCCCTTCCCCTGAGTCCTTCTCGTGAACGCATTCTGTTCTACAACGAAGCCTACTTTTCTCTGTTAAACGAAACTCAGCCCTTGAATTCATCTAGCCGAGTACATCACCGTTGGACTGAAGCTTGGGGCACGATTCAGGCAGACATAGAACAGGTATTATCAACGGGGCAGGCGTTGCAGCGTCAGCAGAACCTGATTCTCCCGGATCAAAATGGCAAGGACAACGAGCTTTTATATCGCTGGTCTTACAATGCTGTCTGGGATGAGGCAGGTCAAATCGGGGGAGTCTTTGCAACGGGGTACCGCGTCTCTAATCCGGAGCCGGACTACATTAACGAGATGGGAGAGCGCTGGCTTACCTCGATCGGGCAAACATTTTACGATGATCACGGGCAGCCGATGCAACAGGCTGGCATTGTCGTAGATATTGCCCATCGTAAGCAAGCCGAGAAAGCGTTGGCGCGCTATCAACTGCTATCGGAGTATAGCCGGGATATCGTGCTTTACTTTCGCAGCACTGGTCAAATTCTGGAAGCAAATCAGGCAGCCGTACAGTCTTATGGGTACGATCGCGCCGAGCTACTAACGCTCAACATTCGTGATTTGCGCCTGATCGAAACCCTATCTTATATGCCAGAGCAATTTGAGCAGGCATCGCAGCAGGGCATCTTGTTTGAAACGGTGCATCGTCGCAAAGATGGCAGCGCTTTCCCGGTTGAAGTGAGCGCCCAGAGTGCTGTCATTGGTGGCGAAAAGGTTGTTCTGAGTGTGATTCGAGACATTACAGAGCGCAAGCAAGCCGAAGCGGAGCGCGAACGGCTATTTGCCCAGGAACAAGCGATACGGGCGGTTGCAGAAGCCGCTGAGCAACGAGCAGAATTTCTGGCGATCGCTAGTGAAACCCTCGCTTCTTCTCTGGATTACGAATACACCCTTAAAAGCGTGGCTCAAGCGGTTGTTCCTACCCTGGCAGATTGGTGCGCGGTCGATATTCTCAAGGACGATGGCACCTTAGAGCGATTGGCAACGGCGCATGTAGATCCGGCTAAGGTGCAATGGGGGCTAGAACTACATCGTCGCTATCCTTCTGATCTCAATGCGCCCCGCGGCATTGCTCAAGTGCTCCGCACCGGACAGTCGGAATATTATCCCATGATTTCTGATGACCTGCTTGTTGCCTCGGCACAGGATGAAGAACATCTCAGGATTTTACGGGAAATTGGCATGAGTTCAGTAATGCTGGTGCCGTTGAGCGCACGCGGCAGGACTTTAGGGACTCTTTGCTTTGTTGCAGCAACAGCGGGGCGTTTCTACAGTCCAGAAGACCTATCCCTCGCAGAAGAACTGGCTCGCCGCAGCGCGATCGCGTTAGATAATGCTCGCCTGTATCAAGAAGCACAACAAGCGCGACAGTTCGCCGAACGAGCGTCCGATCGAACTTCCCGACTCCAAATGGTGACAGCTGCCCTTTCAGAATCGCTCACGCCTGCACAAGTGGCAGAGGTGATCGTCGAACAGAGCATGGCGACTTTGGAGGCTACGGCTGCTTTGGTAGTTTTAGTCAGCAATAATCGAACCGAGCTTGAAATTGTTAAGTCGGTTGGCTATCAAGCAGACCTAGTGGAGTCGTGGCGCAGGTTTTCGATTAACACCGATGTGCCCCTAGCACAGGCGATCCGAACTGGAGAACCTGTATGGGTGGAAACCATACTAGACCGGATTGCCCGCTATCCGCATTTAGCTGAAGTCTACAGTCGCTATGAGTTTAATGCCTGGTTAGCGCTTCCTCTAGTCGTCGAAGGCAAGTCGATCGGTGGCATGTTGCTGAGTTTCACCGAATTCAGACTCCTGGATCAAGACGATCACAATTTTATCCTGGCACTGACCCGGCAGTGTGCCCAAGCCATTGAGCGGACGCAACTTTATGAAGCTGAACGGCAAGCAAGAGCCGAGGCAGAACGAGCGAATCGGATTAAAGATGAGTTTTTGGCAGTGCTGTCCCATGAATTGCGGACTCCACTCAATCCGATTCTGGGTTGGTCAAAGCTGCTCAAAGCGGGAAATCTTGATGCAGCCAGAACCGCCCAAGCCCTCACCACGATCGAACGAAATGCAAAACTCCAATCCGAACTGATTGAGGATTTGCTGGATGTCTCTCGAATTCTCCAGGGCAAATTGCGGCTGAATTCTAGTCCTGTTTCGCTTGTCGCGACCCTTCAAGGCGCGATCGAAACCATCCGACTCGCAGCCGAAGCCAAGTCGATCGCAATAGAAA
>DATJEM010000095.1:0-4695 GCA_035496615.1 Leptolyngbya sp. | reverse complement strand
TTGCCAAGCCGCTTGTTCTGATGTTTCTAGTGCGCCCCATGCCAGTTTCCAACTCGATTGGGTGTGATTCGAGGTCTGGGGAAGCTTGCTAAACGGCTGTGCTTGAAAGGCAGTGCAAAAGTCACTCAGTTTCATTGGGCTTCGACTGAAGGAAGTTGTTCCGGTGAAATCGAAAGCGCGATCGTGCGATCGTTGCGTTTCACAGTCACGTTCAGCTTACCGTTCAATCCCGCGCGATCGACAAATTGCTGAATTGTTTTCACATTCAGAATTTCCTCATCATCGATCGACTGAATTACATCTCCGGCTCTGAGTCCTCCCTTTGCCGCTGGCGTTCCCCGACCGACTTGCACCACTAAAATTCCTGCTTCCTCTTCGACTTGCATTTGGCTATTCGGGGCGCGATTGATAAAGTCTTTTACATTGGGATCAAGCGCAACCAGTTGAACCCCGATATAGGGATGTGCGACGGTTCCCGTTTCGATTAACTGTTGGGCTACGTTCTGCGCTGTATTGATTGGAATCGCAAACCCTAACCCTTGTGTTCCTTGAATGATCGCAGTATTAATCCCAATCACATCGCCATTTTGATTTAATAACGGCCCGCCAGAATTTCCGGGATTGATCGCAGCATCGGTCTGGATGAATCCAACCCGCTTATCTGGAACTCCGATATCGACGCTCGATCGTTCCGTTCCGCTAATCACTCCGACCGTGACTGTTTCTTGTAGCCCCAACGGATTGCCGATCGCAATCGCCCATTGTCCCTGCCGGACTTGATCCGAATCTCCAAGCGTGACGATCGGCAAATTCTCTGCTTCCACCTGAATCACCGCTACATCTGTCACCGGATCTTTGCCGAGGACTTTGCCTTCTAGCACTCGTCCATCTTGAAACGTCACGGTTACAGTATCCGCATTGTCAACAACGTGAGAATTTGTCAGAATCTTGCCGCTTTTATCAATCACAAAGCCCGATCCTAAGCCTCGCAAAACTCGCGGCGATGCTCCTCTTTGAGGATTTCCCAAAAATGGACGCAATGCTCCGGGCAGATCACCGCCTAAATTGCGAGACACATTCACTTGAACTACTGCTGCTTCCACTTTGTCGATCGCGGCAGTGACAAAATTGTCCCCCTGACCCAGCGGGATTGCTTGAGCAGGCATCATCCAACCAAAAACCAATACGAAGGCACTGAGATATCCTAGAAATCGTTTCATCATTCTTTCGCTTGCAATTAAACCATTTGTGCGCGATCGCAGGCGATTTAACTTCCTGCTTACGAGGGAAATTGAAGTTACTGTTGCTAAAATAGAAGAAAGCACCAGAACTAACAATGACAACTCAAAACGAATCATTCGAGATCAACAAAACCGAAGATGAGTGGAAAGCTGCCCTCACGCCAGAACAATTTCGCGTGCTGCGAAAACATGGAACAGAACGGGCTGGAACCAGTCCGCTTGACAAGGAATACGGAAAAGGAACCTTCGTTTGTTCAGCTTGTGAATCACCGCTGTTCTCCTCTGAAACGAAGTTCAACAGTGGTACGGGTTGGCCCAGTTTCTACGCTCCGATCGAAAGCGCGATCGCAACGACGACAGATCGATCGTTGTTTATGACGCGGGTAGAAGTTCACTGTGCCAAATGTGGCGGGCACTTGGGGCACGTCTTTGAAGATGGCCCTCGCCCCACCGGAGAACGATACTGCATGAACGGAGTCTCATTAAAATTCGTTCCAGAATAATCCGATCCAGAATAAACGAGACGGGATGAAGTTCAATGCTTTCATCCCGTTTCATTTGCTTATTTATAGAGGAAGTGAATCGATTCCTTTATAATCAAAAACTGACCACCCTACGATCGACAAAAAAGTGAGCAATGCTGAAGAGTTTACGAATTGGAACAAAGATCGGCGCAACCTTTAGTATCGGATTAGCCGTATTTGCAACGATCGGAGTCATTTCGTTTCGTGGAACTCAGCAACTCATTGATGCTTCAGGCTGGGTCATGCACACTTACCAAGTTTTGGGAGAGCTTGAGAATGTTCTTTCCCTGCTCAAAGATGCTGAAACTGGACAGCGAGGCTACTTGTTGACAGGTGAAGAATCCTATTTAGCGCCTTACTACGCCGCGCTCAAGAACATTGATCAGAAACAGAAAGAAGTTCAGCAGCTAACCTCGGACAATCCGCTTCAGCAGCAAAACTTGATTCAACTCAAGCTTTTGGTTGATCGACGGATTGAAATCTTGAAAAGACCAATCGAACTCAGAAAAACTCGGGGGCTTCAAGCCGCGATCGCTGCCAATGATTTTAGCCGGGGTCAAGCCGCGATGATAGATGTTCGCAACCGAATCGCGCAGATGAAAGCGAGCGAACAAGTGCTGCTTGAGCAGCGATCGACAGCGGCAAAAACGGCGGCTCAGAACACGCTAAACAGCATTATTTTTGGCATCCCGCTTGGATTTACGCTCCTTGCGGTCTTAGGATTTCTGCTGAATCGCCATATTTCAAAGCCCTTGACTGAGATTTCACGGACTGCTGAACAAATCTCTGATGGTAACTTGTCGGTTGAACTCTCATCGCTCGATCGTCAGGATGAAGTCGGAATTCTAACGCGAACCTTCAATCAAATGGTGGTGAGCTTGCGAAATAGCTTACAACAGAGCGATCGACAAACCTGGTTACAGACGAACATCGCAGAATTTACTCATCTCATCCAGGGGGAGCGCAATTTAGCAACCGTTTCGCGGTTAATGTTGTCATATCTCGCACCGCTAGTAGGCGCACAGTATGGCGGTTTTTATGTGCTTGATGCTGATCAATCACCTCCGGTGTTAAAGCTACAAGGAAGCTATGCGTATCCAGAACGCGCTCAACTTTCCAATCAGTTTCACTTGGGAGAAGGACTGATCGGACAATGTGCTTTAGAGAAACAGCGACTCATTCTAACCGATGTCCCAAGCGATTATATTCACATTCGATCGGGGCTAGGCGATGCAAGCCCATTCACTCTCATTGTAATACCTGTCTTGTTTGAAGATGAAGCGATATCTGTAATTGAACTAGCATCATTTCAAGCATTTACAGAGGGTCAACTAACCCTGTTAGATCGACTCGCGCAAACGATCGGAGTGGTATTAAAAGCGATCGCAGCAGATACAAAAACACAGCACCTGCTTGAAGAATCCCAAGCCCTTACAGAAGAATTGCAGAGTCAGCAAGAAGAACTCTACCGCAGCAATCGACAGCTTCAAGAACAAGCAGCAGAGTTAGAACAGTCCGAGCTTCGCTTACAAGAACAACAAGAAGAGCTAAAAGTTTCAAACGAAGAGCTACAGCAACTCAACGAAGAGCTTGAAGAAAAAGCAGAACTCCTAGCAGCACAGAAGCAAGAAGTCGAGCGGAAAAATGGCGAAATCGATCAAGCAATGCTAGCCCTGCAAGAGAAAGCAGAACAATTAGAAACCTCATCGAAGTACAAATCAGAGTTCTTAGCCAATATGTCGCATGAGTTGAGAACCCCGCTCAACAGTTTACTGATTCTGGCGAAGATTCTCAGCGACAATCCAGATCAGAACTTGACTGATAAACAAGTAGACTACAGTCGCACGATTTATTCCGCTGGAAACGACCTGCTGACTTTGATCAATGATATTCTTGACCTTGCTAAAATTGAATCAGGAACAATCTCGATCGACATTGAGCCGCTCAATCTCAACGACTTGCAGCTAAACCTCGAACGAACATTCCGCCAGATTGCCACAAGCAAAGGATTAGCTTTTTCGATCGAGCGCGATCCCCAAGCTCCAGAAACAATTTTCACCGACAGTAAACGCCTTCAGCAAATCCTCAAGAACCTACTGGCAAATGCTTTCAAGTTCACTGAGCGAGGAAGCATCACCGTCCGAATAGGCTCAACCACCGATCGTAACATCTGCTTTGAAGTGAGCGATACTGGAATCGGCATTCCGTCCGAAAAACAACAGTTAATCTTTGAAGCCTTTCAGCAAGTCGATGGCACAACCAGCCGAAAATATGGCGGTACGGGATTAGGACTATCCATTAGCCGAGAGCTAGCCTACCGCCTCGGTGGATCGATTCAGCTTAGGAGCCAAGCCGATCGCGGCAGTACATTCACGCTCTATCTGCCTCAGAATTCATCTCAGGTTCAAGAGAGCTTACCTCTACCTCAAAGCACGATGGTGGCTGCGCCTGCGGTCTCGCTGCCTTCAGCGTCTCAACAGATTCCGATCGCGCCTCCAGATCTGCCCGATGATCGAGATTCGATTCAACCGGACGATCGCGTTTTATTGATCATTGAAGACGATGTAAGCTTTGTCAAAATTCTCACCGATATTGCGCGGCAACAGGGTTTCAAAGTCCTTTCAGCCTTGAGAAGTCGCTCAGGGCTTGCCCTTGCCCAACAGTTTAAGCCTCGCGCTATTTTGCTAGATCTGCATCTTCCAGACATTGATGGCTTAACCGTCCTCGATCGTTTAAAACACGATCCCGCACTCCGGCATATTCCAGTTCACATTCTATCAAGTGATGATCAGCGACAACGCGGATTACAGTTAGGTGCGATCGCTTACCTGCAAAAGCCTGTTTCATCGGACGACTTATCGCAGCTATTCGGTGAGATTCGGAGTTTTATCGATCGTAGAGTCAAAAATTTACTGGTGGTTGAAGATGAT
>DATJEM010000094.1:0-3284 GCA_035496615.1 Leptolyngbya sp. | reverse complement strand
TCTCAAGAGTGAATGATGAAACGGATCTTTATCAGCACGGGCGAAGTGTCCGGTGATTTGCAAGGGGCGCTGCTGGTTGAATCGCTGTATCGGCAAGCTGAGGCACTAGGGCTAGAAGTCGAGATTCTGGCATTGGGTGGCGATCGGATGCAGGCGGCAGGCGCGAAACTGCTCGGTAGTACGACGGAAATTGGTTCGATCGGCATTGTCGAAGGTTTGCCTTATCTATTTCCCACGTTGAGCGTTCAGCGTCGCGCTAAACAATACCTTCGCGAGAATCCACCGGATATGGTGGTGATGATCGACTACAGCGATCCGAATATCAGTATTGGGCTGCACGTTCGGAAACATTTACCGAATGTGACGACGGCTTACTTTATTGCGCCTCAAGAATGGGTGGTGGCAATTAACGAGAAAAAAACCAATTGGATCGTAGAAATTAGCGATCGGATCTATTCGATTTTTCCGGCTGAAGCAGAGTACTACAAAGCACATGGCGCGGATGCCATTTTTGTAGGGCATCCGTTAGTCGATCGCATGAAAGATGCTCCGGAGCGATTTGAGGTGCGATCGAAGTTAGGCATTGCTCCTGATCAAACGACGATCGCGCTTCTACCGGCTTCGCGGCAACAAGAAATTAAATATATGCTGCCTGCAATTTTCAAGGCAGCCCAGCAGATTCAAGCAAAGATTCCTGATGTTCGATTTCTCGTTCCATTGTCATTAGAGAAGTATCGATCGCAGATTGTTCAAGCCATTCAAGACTATCAATTGCAGGCTGAAATTGTTGAAGGTTCGCCGTTAGATGCGATCGCTGCCTCTGATTTAGCGATCACAAAATGCGGAACTGTGAATCTTGAAATTGCTTTGTTAGATGTGCCGCAAGTGATTATGTATCGGTTAGCGCCGTTTACGTATTGGGTGGCGAAGAACATTCTTAAGCTGAAAATTCGGTTTGCCTCTCCGCCTAATTTGGTGTGTATGAAGGAAGTTGCACCCGAATTTATTCAAGACGCGGCAACCCCTGAGAACTTAGCAAAGGCTGGATTAGAGTTGCTGAAACCTGAGAATCGGGCAAAGACGATCGCGGACTATCAGGAAATGCGGCAAGCATTGGGCGAGGCGGGAACGTGCGATCGAGTAGCGCGATCGATTTTAGAGCAACTAACTTCGAGCCACAACGTAATAAGTTAATTCTTCGTGCCAAACCCCTTGAGCGGTTTGTAAAAGCGCGATCGATTGATCGTAACTTGCTTTAATCTGATGAACTTTTTCTGGCTCCAATTCTCGCAAGGGAGTGTTAATGTGTAACCAAAATTGCCCATTCCATCGAGCTTGAGCTTGCTCTAATGTGAGATAAGCGCCGCGCTGTTGGGGATGGATTTCGATTTGGCTAAACTTAGCTTGCGTGAGTTGGTGTTGAATGCGATCGGGTGTTCCCAAAGGTTCGTGCAAATTCGGCAGCGTGATTCCATGCTTGGCACAAGCTTCGACGATCGACGGCGTAAAATAGGAATCCTCAGAAAAGCAGTTAAATACACTCAAGCAAAAAGGGAACGATCGCGCATCAAACGCCGATCGTCCCCTTTTTTCAAGTTTTACGGCAGTCTATCGAGCGCCCACCACATAAGGAGACGGAATTGCCTGCGCTTTACCTGCATTCACCAATGCCTGATAAATCGTCGCCGCAACTTCAGCGCGAGTTGCCGCTCGATCGGGATTAAGCTGCCCCACAGTCGGATAGTTCACGACGACCTGACGTTGAGTAGCGGCTGCAACCTGACTCGTTGCCCAACTTGGAATTGCTGACACATCCTGGAAAACCGAAAGCGACGCAGGATTGCCCGCACCATACTGCAAACCATTCGCAATCGCCACCAACGCCTGAACTTTGGGAATCTGGAGATTAGGTCTAAACGTGCTATCGGGAAAGCCCGTCATAAAACCGCCCTTCGCCGCCGCCTGAATCGCTGCCGATGCCCAGAAATTGCTTGCCACATCCGAGAATCGAGGAGCAGTGGTTCTCGCAGGTGGAGAAAAAGCTTTCAGCACGATCGCCGCAAACTGAGCGCGAGTCACCGGATCATTCGGTTTGAAAGTGCCATCCGGGAAGCCTGAGATGATCGCTTGAGCCGCCAAAGCTTGAATTTGCTGCTGTGCCCAATGTCCTTGAACATCTGAAAAGGCAGTATTGGTGCCACCCGCAACGAAGTTGATCAGTCCAGCAATTTTCTTAGGATCAATGCTGTTCCCAACCGCTTGGATCGTGTTGCTTGTGGTGTTGTTGACATCGACTCCTTTGAGGCTGGCATTTTTGCCGTTGTTGCGGATCGTGTTGTTCCCTAAGCTATCTGAAGTTCCTAGATCGGGGAATGAACTACCCAGTACGGTGATCCCATCGCCTTGACTGTCAGAAATCACATTGTTGCGTAGAATCGGTCGAGCAGAACCACTGAGAACAATACCTGTTTGGTTTTGGGTGATTTGATTGCCTTCGAGTCTAGGAATTGCATCTCCACCGATCGCGAGTCCAAATCCTGTATCCAGAAATACGTTGTCTTTGACTAATCCTCGCGCTCCGCTGACGATCGACATGCCATTTCCAGGATTTTTGGTAAACACATTGTCGGTTACAGTCGGATTCGAGTTTCCGGTGACAAAAATGCCTTCGCGATTGTTGCTTGTAAAGGTACTATTGGCGATCGTTGCGTCCGCATCTTCGACCCAAACGCCAGATCCGCGAGTTGCGGTGTTCGTGACCGTAACCCCCCGAAGCTCGCTGCCAGTGTTCAACCGGATCGCAATACTTTGATTACCAAAGGTTTTACTCGATGTCGTTCCGTTTCCTTGAATTAGAATGTTTTGTCCTTTGCTGGTTTCATTCCCTCGCACAATCACGCCTGCTGGAATGACGATCGGAAATTGTTCGCCAGTTTGAGAGGTGTAGCTTCCGGGCGCTAGTTGAACTACTGTTCCAGCGCTGGCTTGTTGGAGGGCGAATGAGAGGGTGCGATAGGGTGCAGCATCCGTGCGTCCGGCAGAAGCTTGATCATTGCCCGTTGTCGGATTGACATACAAAATTGTAGTGCCCACTGGAGTGGTTGGGGCGCTCGGAGCCGGAGTGACCACGGGCGCTTGAGCGATCTGCTCCGCAGTTGCCGCAAGGGTCGCGGACACGCCAAAAGACAGGAGAGCGAGTAAGCCTAACTGAGTGGGAACGATCGCGCGGAAAAACCGAAATTTACGAATGCCTAGACGTACCATAAGTCCTCTGATTGCCGAAT
>DATJEM010000093.1:0-3839 GCA_035496615.1 Leptolyngbya sp. | reverse complement strand
ACAGACCCTTTTGCGCCGCTTAATGTCAGCCCCGATGCCATTGCCAGTTCGATCCGTGAGGTGCGAGTCCGAACCTGTAGCCAAACCCCTTGCTCTGTTTTGCCTTGTCCCAACTGTTCCCAGTGATTGAAGCCTTGATTTTCTGGGTAGCCATTGATACTTGCTTGCACTTCGACGATCGCATCTTGTTCCAGCGCCGTAATTTGACAGCGCAAGCCGACGCTATGTTCATCCGCAAGACTGGCAAATCGTTCAAAATAAAGTTCGATCGTTCTGCCATTCGGACTGCGCCAGGTCACTGATCGACTCAAAACCGCTCGTTGCACATCAAGTTGACGTTCGTAGTGCAAAATTTCGCCCTGATCCAGCCGAAAGCGATCGCCATCCACAATGATCAGCAACGGCAACCAATCGGGACAATTGACGAGCTCAGTGTAAACAATCGGCACATCGTCATAAAC
The DNA here is from genome assembly GCA_035496615.1 of Leptolyngbya sp. GTDB lineage: Bacteria > Cyanobacteriota > Cyanobacteriia > Leptolyngbyales > Leptolyngbyaceae > Leptolyngbya. The sequence continues at coordinate 3,378 of DATJEM010000093.1, read as the reverse complement.
CCCATGAATTAGCGTCGCAGGCTGCGATTGAGCAAATCCTTCTTCAAAACTGCCGCGGGTGCCCAGATAGCCATTTCCGATCGTAAAAACGGTTTCGCGAGCGTTGAGGAGTGTGGGGTCGAACTGAGTCTCGGCAACTGTCCACTCTTTGTAAGTCAAAGCAGAGCGATCGGTTGGGGTCATGGCACAAATATCTCCGGGAATGTGTAATTGTCACACTAAACTTCAAAAACGGCTACTGTTGCTGATGCTGTTCTAAAATCGCTTCGGCTCTCGGTTTGTAGAGCAAATGAAATATCGCATCAAGATAGTGTAAAAGCGATTCGTGGCTTTCACGATTCACATAGTTCCAGAAGCTATAGAGTTTGGTGAGCAATAAAAGTTGCCGCGTGTGATGCTGCCAATTGTAGTCTTCTTGAATGCGTTGGATACCTCGAACTGAGATCGATTGCCAGTAGGTCGGATCGGCATCGGCGCGATCGAGAAACTCCAAAATCTTTCGCGCTGAACCCGCTAAATCCGTAGGATTGATCAAAAATCCATATTTGTCATGTTCAACAATCTCAGTGATGCCGCCAAATTCAGTCACAAACGAAGGGAGTCCAGAAATCATCGCTTCGAGTAGCACCCGTCCAGAGGCTTCAAATTGAGCAAAGTGAACAAAAATACCTTGTCGATCGGCAACGCTGCGATAGGTTTCGCCCAGATCAGCATTAGAAAGACGTTGACCAACCCAGCGAATGTGCCCATGCAGTTGATAATGATCAATCAATTGATGCAGGTGCTGAATCTCCGCGACTTCAGCCTCGTTCACCGCCTCTTCTACATACAATTTGCTAGTAACAAAAATTAAATTACAGCGTTGCTGAAGTTCAGAACTCTGTCCGAAGCATTCGATCAGTCCGACTAAGTTTTTCACAGCCGTCAGCGGCGAGACTGCCAAGATGGGGCGGAGATTGGGATCAGTGAGTTTGCCCAAAATATGACGATCGTCTTGCTCAAACAACCAATGCGCGATTCGATCGCGATGTTCCGTCGATCGCGCCTGAGAATACGGAAAAAAGATGCGCTCATCGACTCCCGGCGGAATTCGATTGAACTTCGGATTAAACAATTCAATTCCATTGATCACATGATAAAGCTGCGGCATGGTGAAACATTTGTAAGATTCGTACTGCCCGAACGCATCCGGCGACCCGACAATCTCTTGATACGCCGAAGTGATAATAAAGTCTGCCGCATTCATGCTGATTAAATCGGCGGTGAACTGCGCGGAGAAATGATACTGCGGTTCCAACTCTTGCCAAAACAGATTGCTAAACAGATGTTTCGGTTTTTCAAGCGAGTGAGCGATATTGCAGTGGGTGACACCAAGCTGACGCGCGATTAGAGCAGCGACTAAATTGCCATCGCTGTAGTTGCCGATAATCAGATCCGGCTTGCCTTCAAGCTGAGTCACGATCGCGGCTTGAGCATCGATCGCGAAGGTTTCGAGATAGCCCCAAATCTCAGATTTTGAGATCCAGTTATCGGTAATTTTCGGATTGAATTCTCGAAACGGCACTCTCAAGATCCAAGTATTTTGCGTATCATCCACTTTTTCTAACCGCAAGCCACACTGAGATCCTTCACAGTTCGGAATCAACCGCGTCACGACCAATACCTGCGGCTGAATGTTCAGCATTTCTAGCCCCGCCAACCGAATCTGTTCGTGCAGGTGTCGATCGAGGCTCCGTGCCTGCTCCAGCACATAAGCAACTTGTCCAAAGGTTTCCGATCGTCCGAGTTCCTCTTGCCCTACCCAACCATGAATCGAAATCGACACGACTTGAAACACCGCCGGAACTCGTTCGATGAAGGCTTCTAAGATTGCACTTTGTGGCATCGTGATCAACTGATCCAAGAGTTGCAGCATTTCGCCCGCTCGCTCGGCAGTATTGCCCCATCCAGGCTCAAACCCCAGCGGTTGTAAATCAGGGTGAATCGTCGAATACGGCTCATTGAAGGGGCGCGATCGGACAATCTGGATCGCCTGCTTGATGTTTTCGGCTAGCTGTTCGCTCGATTGAATCTGATCATTGATCAACAGCGGAATCCCATCATGCTGATGTCGATGTAGCACATCGAACAACGTCTTCAGCCACAATGAAGGATCATCAATCACCTGATTCGACAAGTAGCGATTGAGAAATTCTAATCCTTGCCCAATGTTGCGAGGATCATCAATCTTCGGACTGTTTTCATAGAAAGGCGTAACATCAATTTCAAATAAGTTCGCCTGAACGCGATCGACAAATCGATCGCGAGCATCCAGCAAGTCTTTCGGCGGCATTTCTGCATAGTTCGTGAGCGCTGGATCAAGCACCCAAATTTGCTGACAACCGATCCACGGACGCAAGACCAGCCAGATGCGATCGTCTTCCAGCAACAGTTCGTGGCAGTATTGCATCAAGTTTGCAATATTTGAAGAATGAAAAAAATGGGTCGGTTTTCGAGCTTCGCGGCAGTACTCAGCGAAGGCGTGAATGATTTCGTTTTTGAGAAAATACCGCTGCTCTGATCGCCTCAAAGAATTGATAATTTGCTGGAGAACCGATTTTTCTTCAAGATTTTGTAAAACTGCTGCAATTAGCTGGCTCATAACTATGTCCCATCAAGCGTCTAGAGTTTGACTCATTCTCTCTACGGCTCGATGGACAAAAACAGATCTCCAACCCAAATGCCACCTAGTGCCACCAAGCCATAGCTCACCTAGCCTACATTTATAGGATGAAATAAAAAAGAGTTCACCTAGCCAGCGGTAGAGATTCTGCTCCAGTGATCTTGGTTATCCTCCTTCATAGTCGATCGCAGTTCGACATTAAACTTTTTGGACTTTATTGGTTCAGCCTGATAGGATAAATTTTCAAGCTAGGGGTGCCCATTTGGGCTGAGAACAAACCCTTAGAACCTGAGACTGGGTAATGCCAGCGAAGGGAAGCTAACGATTCAGAGGAAAATCTATGCGGACAGAGTGGATTGCCAAACGTCAGGGGCAGGACAACGTTTCTCAGATGCACTATGCCCGAAAAGGCGTAATAACTGAAGAAATGCAGCACGTTGCCCAGCGAGAAAAACTTCCAGTCGAACTGATTCGCGATGAAGTAGCGCGGGGTCGAATGATCATCCCCGCCAACATCAATCACCCAAACCTAGAACCGATGGCGATCGGCATTGCCTCAAAATGCAAAGTCAACGCCAACATTGGGGCATCTCCCAATTCGTCCAACATGGATGAAGAAGTTGCCAAACTGCATCTAGCCGTGAAATACGGTGCCGATACAGTGATGGATTTATCGACCGGAGGCGGAAACTTAGACGAGATTCGCACCACGATCA
>DATJEM010000092.1:0-4013 GCA_035496615.1 Leptolyngbya sp. | reverse complement strand
ATGTATTTAGCTATGGCAGAAATGATAAAGGAGAAGCGCGATCGCAGGTCTTAAATACATTGCTGAAAACGACCGATCGAATTATTCAAGAAATCGATTCGGTTGAATATGGATTAACGGATATTCAGGAATATTATGCAAATACAGGCGGATTGAAACGCGCCGCAGAACAACAAAAAGGCGCAAAAGTTCAAGCTAGTTTTGTCGAAAGTTTTTCTAAAGATACCACTCCGCGAGAGTTAGAAGATTTGCTGAGAATGGAATATCGGACAAAATTGCTCAATCCAAAATGGGCAGAAGCAATGGTCGCGCAAGGATCGGGCGGTGCTTATGAAATCTCTCAGCGGATGACGGCTTTGATTGGTTGGAGCGCAACTGTAGATTTCAAAGAATCTTGGGTTTATGACCAAGCGGCTGAAACGTATGCGATCGATGCTGAGATGGCGAAAAAACTGCAAGCTGCAAATCCTGAAGCATTTCGGAATATTGTGGCACGAATGTTAGAAGCAAACGGACGCGGATTTTGGCAGCCTGAACCGGAGAAATTAGCGAAATTGCGCGAGCTTTATGAGCAGACGGATAGCACGATCGAAGGCGTAGATCTTGCCGTTGCAATGCCATCAGCGTAATTTTTCTTAATAACAAATCAATGAGAAAGGTAGCTCAGTTATTATCAGCAATCTAGCGATTTACTTCAACTAACTTAATCGTTTTTAGGGTGATTTTTCTCAGAAAAGGTGATTCAGGATCGCAGCTTACTATAATAGTCAAAGTGTTAATAACCGCTATATTTGCTGATCCGCGATCGCGAGTGATTTGGACGATCAGGGTCGCAGTTTACTCATGAATATGCCACAAAAATATCGCGAAAAATTCGCACAGCTTTGGCAACGATCGCGGCGCTTTCAGATTGTTAGCTCGATCGTTGCATTGACTTTAGCAGTGTTGATTGTTCTACCGCTTAGAGCGCAGCAAAATGCCCCACAACCTGTTGTTTTATCCATCTTGATTCCTGCGCCTGACGTTGCGCCATTTCCCCCAGTGATTGCTGAGTTTGAGCAGCAAAATCCAGGGATCAAAATTAACATTGTTGAAGGACCAAACGCTTCAAACCTGGTTGAAGATCTTTACACCTCTGCATTTTTGCTGGGTGACTCGCCCTATGATCTCCTGAACATGGATATCACTTGGGTGCCGAAGTTTGCTGCTGCGGGCTGGCTGCAAAGCATCTCAGACATTTTGCCGCAGTCAGAACTTGCACAGTTTTTGTCCGGTGATATTGAAGGTGGGCGATACAGAGGGCAGCTTTATCGCTTACCTTACCGAACGGATGTGGGAATGCTCTACTACCGCTCAGATTTGCTCGAACAAGCAGGTCTGAAACCGCCAGAGACATTCGCTGACTTGCTCCAGGCTGCCCAAACGATTCAGTCGAACCATGCGGCGCAGTGGGGCTTTGTGTGGCAAGGTCGGCAGTACGAAGGACTATCGGCAGTATTTGCCGAAGTGCTGCAAGGAAAGGGCGGATTTTGGATCAATCCCCAAACCAATGAAGTGGGACTCGATCGACCCGAAGCGATCGACACGGTTAAATTTCTCGCCAGCACGATTCAGCAAGGCATCTCGCCCCCCGGAGTCAATACTTACATCGAAGAAGATACGCGCCGCCTGTTTCAAAGCGGAAATACATTGTTTATGCGAAATTGGCCCTACGCTTGGAGCCTGCTCAACAAAGACGATTCTGTGGTTCGGGGAAAGGTTGGGATTAAACCGATGATTCATGCTCCCAATGAACGGAGCGGTGCTTGTCAAGGGGGATGGGGGCTAGGCATCTCCAGTACGACGCGACACCTAGAAGAAGCCCGCAAAGCAGTCCGCTTCTTTACCAGTGCGGATGTGCAGAAAAAACTTGCGCTCTCTGGTGCATATCTGCCAACGCGGCGCGAACTATACACCGATCGAGAACTGCTTCAGCGCTATGAGTATTTGCCAGTGATTCTGAATATTTTGGATAATCCAGCCTTGCGTCCGCCGATCGCGCAATATGCCCAAACCTCAGATATTTTGCAGCGCTATCTGAATGCGGCACTATCTGGGCAAATTTCGCCAGAAGAAGCGATGCGATCGGCAGCGCGAGAAACGCGATCGTTGTTGAGAGCTTAGACGATGAAAGACGTAATTCGAGAACGAGAACAGCGCACAGGCTGGTTTTTGGCGATTCCGGCACTGTTGATTTTGGCGTTGGTGTTTGCCTACCCGATCCTGAGAGCATTTTGGCAAAGTGTATTCACTCAGAACTTAGGAACTCAGTTAAATCCAGAGTTTACAGGACTGACGAACTTTGCTCGAATGGCGCAAGATGGGCGATTTTGGCGGGCAATGCTGAATTCTACAGTGTTTACCGTTGCTTCGGTGTTCCTAGAGCTAGTTTTGGGTATGGGAATTGCACTGGTGTTGAACCAGCAATTTCGCGGACGGGGAGCAGTAAGAACGATCGCAATTCTACCCTGGGCGTTACCCACAGCTTTGATTGCATTGGGTTGGACATGGATTTTTAATGATCAATATGGCATTGTCAATGATATTTTGATGCGGCTGGGATTGATTCAAACTGGCGTGAACTGGCTCGGCAATCCAACATTGGCGATGCTTTCAGTCATTTTGGCGGATGTATGGAAAACCACACCGTTTATCAGCATTCTGCTGTTGGCGGGACTGCAATCGATTTCGCCTGATTTGTATGAAGCACAAGCGATCGATGGTGCCAGCCCGTGGCAGAGTTTTCGGCAAATTACCCTGCCCTTATTGATGCCACAAGTAGTGATTGCATTGTTATTTCGGCTCGCGCAGTCCTTTGGGATTTTTGACTTGATCAGCGTGATGACTGGGGGCGGTCCTGGGGGCGCAACCGAAACCGTTTCGCTATACATCTATTCAACGATTATGCGGTACTTAGATTTTGGCTATGGTGCAGCATTGGTCGTTGTGACATTCCTATTGTTGGTATTGGCGGTGGCGATCGCGAGCTTTTTGCTAACGCGATCGAGAACTAAAATTGCTGGAGAAGCTTGATGACTACTGTCGTTCCAGAATCTATTGATCGTAAACCCACCCCTGGGCGTAAGATCATTTTGCCAATTGCGATCGCGTTTACCGTGATCTTTTGTCTCGCGCCGATTTTATGGCAAGTCTTGACTTCGGTAAAAGTAAATGCGGACATTGCCGCCGTGCCCAATGTGTACTTCCCGACGCGCTATACGCTAGAACACTATCGCGAACTGTTTGAACGTCGTCCATTTTTGAACTACATCTTGAATAGCGCGATCGTCTCTTTTGCCTCAACGATCTTAGCGTTGGGGGTGGGCGCTCCTGCTGCTTACGCACTGACGCGATTGAGACTACAAGGCGAACGCTGGATTCTGGCTGGGATTCTAATCATCACCCTGTTTCCGCCAATTCTATTGTTCTTGGGACTGTTAGAAATCGTCCGATATCTCGACCTCGGCAACAACTATTTAGCATTGATCATTCCTTACACGGCGATCAATTTACCATTGACTATTTTAGTCATGCGGAGCTTCTTTGAACAGTTGCCAAAAGACCTCGAAGATGCGGCAAAGATTGATGGTTATCGTACGCCGCGAATGTTAGTTGAAATTGTTTTACCGATGACTTTACCGGCACTCGTAACCACTGGAATTCTAACGTTTATTTCTGTCTGGAATGAGTTTATCTTTGCGCTGACGTTTATTACCCGTGAGGATATGAAAACGGTTCCGGTCGCAGGCGCACAACTAGGGGGAGCATCGCCGTTTGAAATTCCGTTTGGTCCGATCGCGGCGGCGACGGTTCTAGGTACCATTCCGCTCGTATTGCTCGTGCTATTTTTCCAACGCCGCATTGTTCAAGGTCTGACTGCTGGAGCAGTGAAAGGTTAACGCTAACTACATCAAATATCATGGATAGAAAACTAGAACTGATTGACTTGAGAAAAGCTTACACACCGCAAGTCG
>DATJEM010000091.1:0-2559 GCA_035496615.1 Leptolyngbya sp. | reverse complement strand
GAGAATGCCGCGATTTGCTTTTGCTAACAGTCCCGGTTCAAACGCTTTTACCCCTTCAGACAAGGCTTTTTCGATGTCGATCGTGCCGCATACCCGATCTTCAGTCGCACCGAGGGGTAAATCGACCATCATGACTTTTTTCTTCGCCACAGGCACATCTACGCCTTGATCGATCGACTGTCGTACCGAATCGCCCATCAACTCTGGATCACTCGGATCGCTGTTAAATGGATCATCTGCGACTACATCGATTTCAGGCAGCAAATCTGCCAATGCTCGAATCGTGGTCGATTTTCCGGTTCCGCGATCGCCCATGATCATCACGCCGCCGATTTTGGGGTCGATGATGTTGAGCAAGAGCGCCAATTTCATCTCTTCTTGTCCAACGATCGCTGTGAACGGAAACACGCTGCGCTGCCGAGCGGGAGTCGTGGTCGATCGTCCGTTTTGTGAAGTGGGTTGGGTCGTAGAGGTCACGGGCTGTCCTGGGAAAGTAAGGCTGTTTTAATTCGCGTTACTTATTGTGACACGAAACGGGACTTAGGTAAGGGGCGGGGATTTAACCTTCAAGTGGCTGAGAAAGCCCGATCGAACGTTTGAGCGTGCTTTTCGTTTTCGCGCCTGATACACTGGAGTGTTTGAACTGAGGTCGAGGAATGGCAAAAATTCCAGTTGTGGTCAACGGCGCGACAGGCAAAATGGGACGGGAAATTGTCAAAGCGGTGTCGCAGTCGCCCGATATGAATTTGATTGGGGCGATCGCGAGAAATCCTGATTATGTGGGTGAGGATATTGGGGAAATTATCGGTTGTGGGGCGCTAGAAGTGCCTGTAACGAATGACTATGAACCGATGATGGCAATGCTATCTCAAGAAAAAGAATTAGGCGTAGTGGTTGATGTCACGCATCCCGATGTTGTTTACGGTAACGTTCGATCGGCGATCGCTTATGGAGTTCGTCCTGTCGTTGGCACAACCGGATTAAGTGCAGGGCAAATTCGCGAGTTGACAGAGTTTGCCGATAAAGCAAGCACGGGATGTTTGATTATTCCAAACTTCTCGATCGGGGTTGTGTTGATGCAACAAGCTGCAATTCAGGCATCGCAGTATTTTGATCACGTTGAAATTATTGAGCTACATCACAATCAGAAAGCGGACGCGCCGAGCGGAACAGCCGTTCAAACCGCGCAAATGTTGGCAGAACTGGGCAAGACTTACAACGAAGCGATCGTCACTGAAACCGAAAAGATCACCGGAGCAAGAGGCGCGCAGGCAGAAGAAGGGATTCGGATTCATAGCATTCGGCTGCCGGGGCTGGTCGCACATCAAGAAGTGATTTTTGGGGCGGCAGGGCAAATTTATACATTGCGGCATGATGCCACCGATCGCACGTGCTATATGCCCGGAGTGCTGCTTTCAATTCGCAAGGTGATTCCGTTAAAGTCTTTGGTCTATGGACTTGAGAAATTGATCTGAAGTTATTTTTTATTTTTTCTCAATTTGGCGATCGAGTTCTCGCCATTGACGCGCGATCGCTGCCGCACCTTTTTGGTTTTGAGGATTGCGGGTGTACCAATATGCCCAAGCTAGCAACACAGGCTGAAACGGCAACCTCAACCAATAAAACAACGGACTATGCGGAATTCCGTTTAGCACAATGTCAGAATGCAAGGCTAAATAGATGTTTGCTGGAAACACGGCAATGATTAGCGCGACCAATCCCCAAGCTGCGGCAACACTCAAATAAGGAACGCATAGTCCAATACCGCCGAGAATTTCAAAGAAGCCGCTGATGTATACGGCTGGGTAGGCTGGAAAGATAGGCGGGACAATTTTGGCGAACTCTTCAGCAGCCGTAAAGTGAGTGGTTCCAACAACCATAAATGAAACAGCGAGGAAACCCCGCAAAAGCTCTTTGTGGCGAAGCGGATTAAGAAAACTCATGAATACGATCGAATAAATTAGCAGAATCCAGTGTATCGCTTGACTTGATTAATTTTCTTCTGCCTAAAGTTGATTTCTCGCTTTGAGTTGGAGATATCGATCGACCAACTCACTAGTAATCTGATTTGCCGGGGCATCCAACACCAAAACGCCGCGCTGTTTCAGTGTACCAAACGCAATTTGCCGTTGAGCTATCAAATCTAAAGCAACGGCTCTTTCATAGGTCAAAGCTAAATCTTCTGTAACGGTATGTGCCTGTTGATCAACCTGCGGATCTCGCAGCGTGACGCAAAACGGTAGATATCTCGGTGTCAATCTGCCTAATGCTGCCAGCAATTCTGAGGATGCAGTATTGTCAACAATATCGGTAATCACCACCACTAAGGCACGTCGCGCTTGTTGATTCACTAAGGCTGTGACTGCGCCAAGATAGTCCGGCTCTAAGATCTCGGGTTGAATCGGAGTTAACCGCTCGATTAAATGATTTAGATGCGCTTGTCCTCGTTCTGGCGGAATCCAGGTTTGGACTTGTCGATCGAACACGCCGACTCCAACCCGATCGCCCCGATGCAATCCCGCCAATGCTAACGCCAAGGTTGCATTGAGTCCCCAATCA
>DATJEM010000090.1:0-3015 GCA_035496615.1 Leptolyngbya sp. | reverse complement strand
TGAAAAATCGGGATGATCTCGATATCAATCCCGCTGTGATCGAACAAGCGGTCGTCGATTTTCGGATTCAGCAGCAGTTGACCGATCCGAAAGTTTTTCAGGAGTGGCTAACCCGCAATGGACTGGATTACACGGCGTTTCATCAGCAGATTTCGACCAACTTCAAGAACGAAAAGCTGAAGGTCGTCGCTACGGAACCCAGACTGCAAGAATATTTCATCGAGCGAAAAGTGTTTCTCGATCGCGTTGTGCTATCTCGCATTATTGTCGAAAGCAAAGAGCTTGCGGATGAATTAAAACTCCAGATTAGCGAAGGTGAGAGTTTTGAGCCGCTAGCGCGAGAGCATTCGATCGCGGACGATCGGATTGCCAACGGCATGATGGGTCCGGTGAGTCGCGGAACGATGCCAGACACGGTGAGAGCGGCGATCGATTCTGCCGAGAAAGGAGATTTGGTTGGACCGATCGAACTTGAAGATCGGTGGGCATTATTTCGGGTTGAGGATATCTTGCCTGCAACGTTAGATAATCCTCAACTCAGGCAGATGTTGACCACAGAACTCTTCGATCGTTGGATTGCCGAAAAAATTCAAAAGATGACCGTGAAACTTCAGGTCAATGACTAGACTCATTCTAAAAGCCCTCAGCCCCCTAACCCCCTTCTCTCATGCTAACGAACGATCTCGCCGCGACTTTACCCTGGGAAGCTCCACCCCTCTGCTTTCTCACGCCCGAACAGCAGGTGCAATTTAAGCAAAAAGCGGAAGTGCGCCGCTACAAACTGGGCGATGTACTTTGGTCGAGTGAAGAGACCCACACCCAACTGATTGTCTTGTCTGGAAAAGTGCGCCTCGTTGGCGAGGACAATAGTTCGCGGGTCTTACAGCCGGGAGAATGGCTTGGGGAACTGCTGGAGTTGCCCGGATGGAAAGCCAGAGCCGCCAGCAGCGATGTGCAAGCGGTGCAGTGGAATAGCAGTCTTTGGTCGGCGGTAAATTCGCCAGACATCGATCGCTATTGGGCAATTGCTCGATCGCGCTATATTCCGCAAACGGATCAGTCTCCGAAGCCAGTGACCGGATTTCCGTTTGTCTCTGGAATGAACAGCGCCGCAGCCTGTCTCACAATGGTAGCGAACCATTTGCAAAATCCAGTGCAGTTCGATTGGGTACAGCGACAGTTGCGGGGACAGCGCCCGAATCAGCTTGTAGAGGCAGGAGAAAAATTAGGGCTACAGTTGCGACGCATTGAAACCAACTGGCAGAATGCTCGATTGCTCACGTTTCCAGCATTGATGCGGTGGGGCAATCCGGAAGATCTGCATTGGGTCGTTGTTTATGCAGTGAGAAACGATCGCTTCGTCATTTCTGATCCGCACGATCCGATGATGACTCCGCAAGCCGTTCACCGATCGACGATCGAACCGCAGTGGGATCAGCAACTCTGGCAAGTGGAGGCGATTCAAAAGCAAGAGCGGTTTAACTTAAGCTGGTTCCTGCCTGCGGTGTGGAAATATCGCATCCTGCTGGGTGAAGTGCTGTTTGCCTCGTTTACGCTGCAACTGTTGGGATTGGCGACCCCGCTGATTACTCAAGTTGTGATCGATCGGGTGATGGTGCAGGGCAGTATTCCGACGCTGGACGTGATGGCGATCGCGCTGTTGGGCGTAGCGGTGTTTGAAGCCATTCTCGGAATTCTGCGATTATTTATCTTCACGCATACGGCACGGCGCTTAGATTTGAGCCTCTCTGCCCAGTTGTTTCGTCACTTGATGCGATTGCCTTTGGCGTATTTTGAAGCGCGACGAGTGGGCGATACCGTGGCACGGGTGCAAGAACTAGAAAACATTCGACAGTTTCTCACCGGAACCGCTTTAACGGTCATTCTCGATTCGATTTTCGCCGTCGTTTACCTAGCGTTAATGTTCTTCTATAGCATTCCGCTGACGGGTGTTGCTCTAGCAGTGTTGCCGCTCTATGCTGCTCTCACCTTGACGACTACACCCATTTTGCGAAATTGGCTGAATGAAACGTTTAACCGCAGTGCGGATAGTCAATCATTCCTAGTTGAAACGGTGACGGGGATTCACTCTGTTAAAGCGCATAGTGCCGAAAAACCCTCGCGCGATCGCTGTGAAGGTCTGTTCGCCCGCTACATTCGCACTAGCTTCAAAGCTTCGACCACTTCTAATATCAGCAACAACTTAGGGGACTTTCTGACTAACTTCTCGTATCTGTTGATTCTCTGGGTTGGCGCACATCTGGTGATCAAGCAAGAACTTACCGTTGGTCAATTGGTCGCGTTTCAGATGCTTTCTGGACGAGTCACTGGTCCCTTATTGCGATTGGTGCAACTGTGGCAAAACTTACAGCAGGTCTTGTTGTCGGTCGATCGCATTGGTGATATTCTCAACGTCGCGCCAGAGGCAGAACCCGGATCAGGTTTAGTTTTGCCGCCGCTGAAAGGACAGGTTTCTTTTGATCAAGTCTTCTTTCGCTACAATCCGAACCAAGAGCCTGTCTTAAAAGGAATTTCTTTTGATGTCCAGCCAGGAATGTTAGTTGGAGTCGTCGGACGTAGTGGATCGGGTAAAAGCACGCTATCGAAACTATTGCAGCGATTGTATTTACCCGAATCGGGACAGATTACGGTCGATGGATTTGACATCAAGAGCGCGGATCTGCATTCATTACGCAGTCAAATGGGTGTAGTGTTGCAGGAAGACTTTTTGTTTAATGGCAACATTATCGACAACATTAGTTTGGGTCGATCGGATGTCTCAGCCGAACAAGTCGTACAAGCAGCGCGAATGGCAGCGGCACATGATTTTGTCAGCGAGATGGCGCAAGGCTACGAAACAAACGTAGGCGAGCGGGGAACGGCATTATCCGGAGGGCAGCGGCAGCGGATTGCACTGGCGCGATTGTTCCTTTCAAACAATTCGATCTTAGTGCTAGACGAAGCGACGAGTGCGCTAGATAGTGAGACCGAACAGCAGGTTCTACAAAATCTGAA
>DATJEM010000089.1:0-9065 GCA_035496615.1 Leptolyngbya sp. | reverse complement strand
AAACAGAACTATCCGGAGCGGGTGCTTCGCAGTTGCCAGGAGCGATCGCACTCGCCCCGTTCAAACAAGACAGCGGCTTACTCACCTCCAGCGAAATCTTCAACCTCAATTTATCCGCAGAATTAGTCGTTCTCAGTGCCTGCGACACTGGCAGCGGCAGAATTACTGGTGATGGTGTCATTGGACTATCTCGCGCTTGGATCGCTACAGGCGTTCCCACCGTCCTTGTCTCCCTCCGCAAAGTCCCCGACGAGCAAACCTCATTCTTGATGATCTCGTTCTATCAAAACCTCCAGCACACCTCCAACAAAGCCCAATCTTTGCGCGCTGCTATGCTAGAAACCATGCAATCCTATCCCGATCCGATCGGCTGGGCAGCTTTCACCCTGATCGGCGAGTCTGAATAACCCTAACATCTCCGCCGTAATTTTTCATGCAGCATTGGTTGCGGAATCCGCGATCGGCAGTCGAATGCAAAACTCACTACCCCGCCCTAGCGCTGACTGCACCTCCAAACTTCCCCCGTGTTTTTCTACCACAATCTGACGGGCGATCGCCAAGCCCAATCCTGTTCCTTTGCCCACGTCTTTTGTCGTAAACAAATGATCAAAGATTTTGGCTTTCACCTGCTCGGTCATGCCTTTGCCATTGTCTCGAATGCGAATTTCTATGCTGTCCTGTTTACTGACGATCGCGGTTTGAATGGTGATGATTTGCGGATTTTCTTCGAGTTCAGCTAGAGAAGACTGTTGGGCTAGTTCATCAAACATATCGATCGCATTCGCTAGAATGTTCATAAAGACTTGATTCAGTTGCCCCGGAAAGCAGTCGATCGCAGGCAAATCCCCGTAATCTTGAATGACTTCGATCGCGGGGCGATGTTCATTGGCTTTCAGCCGATATTTGAGAATCAGCAGGGTGCTATCAATTCCTCCATGCAGATCGGCACTGACTTTGTGGTCGGTGTCGGCGCGGGAAAAAGTGCGGAGGCTGGTGCTGATGCCTTTGATCCGATCGGTGGCTCCTTTCATGGAGTTTAGGAGCTTGGGCAAATCTTCTGAAAGAAACTCTAAATCGATGTCTTCCGCATGAGTTTGTAGCGGTGCCACCGCTTGGGCGCAATGTTGCTGATAAAGGGCGAGATGGGCGAGTAGGTCTTGCACATAATCTTTGGCGTTGTTGATGCTGCCATTGAGAAAGCCGATCGGGTTGTTGATTTCGTGGGCAATTCCGGCGACTAAGTTCCCCAACGATGCCATTTTTTCGCTTTGCACCATTTGCAGTTGGGTATTTTGCAAATCTTGTAGAGCTTGGTTAAGCTCCTGAGATTTTTGCAGGGTTGCTGCTTCGGCGCGTTTGCGATCGCTTACATCAAACCCCGTCCCAATAATCCGATAGACCTGCCCTTGCTCATTCTTTAGCGGGTTGAGAGTCGAAAACCACCAACTGTCTTGTCCCTGAAGAGGGATGTACTGCTCCGCATAAACGAATGCTCCCGTCCCGACAGCTTGGGCAAGCCATCGATCCATACTCTCACCTTGCTCAACTCCAAACACTTCGATCGATGTCTTGCCGATAACATCCGTATTGCGAACCCCAAACACTCGTTCTGCAAGAGTGTTCCATCCGGCATAGCGGAAGTTGCCATCTGATGCAACATCCAAGACAAAAATGCACATTTCGGCTCCGTCATAAATGCTGCTGAGAAACTGCTCTCGCTCCTGAAGGGCGGCTTCTGCTTGTTGTGACTGCTGATAGAGACGGGCATTTTCTAGAGAAATTGCGGCTTGAGCGCAGAGCACGTTTAATAGTTCGACGCGATCGCTGGTGAAAGCTTTAGCGGTCAACGAGTTTTCTACATACAAAATGGCAATCAGTTCTCTCCGGTTGAAAATGGGGACGCAGAGAAAACTAGCGGGTTGATGAGTCTGGAGGTATACGTCGTGAGCAAAACGATCGCGGTTGGCAGTCTCTAAAATGACGAGTTTTCCGGTGCGATCGACATATTGCACTACGGAAATGGGGAGATGGGTCGCTTGGGACAGTGGCAGCGATTGAATCTCTTGCACCTTGCCATCAACGTATTTGACGACGACCTCAAGGGCATGAGGACGGCGTAAGACTAATCCTGCTTTATCGGCTCCTGCCGCTTCGACCACAATGGTCATTAAACTTGTGAGCAGCTTATCGAGTTGGATTTCGCTAGAAAGGGCTTGGGAAGCTTTGAGAACGGTTGCCAAATCGAAGCTGGCAGAAATGCTAGTGCTGCTAGAGGTCGGGGTTTGAGGTTTGGCTTGTGCAGTCGAGAGAGACATGGAAGAAAACAGCGTTTCGCTGGCGGATATTCTGATGCGCTGTTGCTGCAAAATCGGCGCGAGCAGGTGGGGATGGCGATTTTCTAAATCTTGAATTTTGGCTTTGGCTCCCCACTGAGCGTAGCCATAGTAGGCTTCTTGCAAATAGCCTGCGGCAACTTTCTCTTTGCCCCAGCCCAGATAGAATTTAGCCGCAAGTTCGTTGGCGAGGGCGGCTTCTTGGATGTAGCCGTTAGCTGCGGCTCCAGCAACGGCGCGATCGTAAAGGTCGATCGCTGCTGCATAATTGCCCAAAACTCGACAGGTTTCTGCTTCCACGAGTTCCCAACGATGCTGATGGTTGCAAGCTGCATGAGTTGCCCAACCTTGAAGCTGTTTTTGATAAGCAGCAATTCGCGCTAGAATCAGCGCTTGATCGTCAGGAATGGCGCTTGGGTAACATCGGAGTTGAATCAGCGCGCTATAGAAAATGCCAATCGGCATCAGGAAGAAGCCCCTCGCACCATCGCCATACTTTTCTAGGAGGATAGAAAGTTTCGCAGCTTGCTCATCCTGCTCAAATAAATAGCAAAGCACTGCTTGATTAATGTAAACGTAGAATAGCGCGGTTCGATCATTGGCAGCTTCTAGACACGGCAGAGTGTTCTCAGCATCAAAGACTTCGCCCTGCAAACGGTAAGGCACCTCAGTCTCTCCGAGTAACCCTAAAACTGCTTGCAGATGAGTCTCATGAGACCTCAAGGCTGATTCTTGTTTAACTTGGGAAATGGCTTGCCGATATGTCACCATTTCTTCAGCCAAGACCGGGAGCGGGTGTCCTGCCCAATACTGATAGTAGCTGTAAGTTAATAGATTGAGTGCTACACACTCCCAATCGCCACTCTCTAAGCCACTGCGGTAGCCTTCTAACAGGCGGGGAATGACATCCCGCAACGGTTCTTTCCAATGGCAAGTAAAACTATTGACAACGAGGTAGGCTCTACTTTTGAACGGGGTAAATTGCAGGTGTTCGAGCAGCGTTAGCGAAAGCTGCCCAAATTCATATCCTGTAGGGATGTCACCGATGATGCCACATAAAATCAAACTGTAGTCAGCATAGGAAATGATGGAAATTGGAGAATTTCCATACTGAATTGAGAGTTCTACCTGTTTGAAGACGAGTAAGGGTAACAGCGCTGGTGCTGACACAAAAGCAGCTTGAGAAATTTTGGTCAGGATTTGCATCGCTGCTAGTATCTGTGGCTCCTGCATAGCTGGCAGATCTAGCAGGCTCATGGGGGTACGACCTTGCCAAGCCTGACGAGATTGCCCATAGGCAGTTGCGATATCGGCGGGGGTTGGCTGACTAGGAAATTCAAATCCCAATCGTTTTAACACCTGTCTTCCAGTTTCCACGGCTTCCAAGAATTGCCCTTGTGACCTTAGAGACATGATGCGAGTTTCGTACACTTTAATGCGATCCAGCAAAGAGGTTGTCTGTTGCATGACCAGTTCCCCCCAAACTTCAAGCTCGGCAAACTGGGTATTCAGATAAGCCGCTTCTAGACGATTGTGATGGAGTTCTAAGGTGAAGGCATAGTGATGTATCCAGGCATCATCCGGGAGTAGATCAATGCCGTGGTTAAAATACTCTAAAGCCGCACCATAAGCATTTGAACTGATTGCTTTGTGCCCTGCCATTAAATTCAATCGCGCCAGATTGAACCGTTCAGTCGGATCAACAATCAAGTCCTTGCCTGGATTCAAATGACCCACAATTTCAAAAATTCGCTCTTCTTGCGTCACCGATGAAAAGCAGTTTAAGAATAATTGACCAATGCGGTAGTGAATCGTTGCTCTATGACCTTCAGCAATCAGCGAGTATGCCGCTTGTTGGACACGATCGTGCAAAAAGCGATAAGTGGGATTTATCGTATTTTGAATGTCGCTCTGTTCGCCATCCTGAAAGAACTTATAGACTTGGTTGATCGGTAAAATTAACCCTTCCTGCAATGCCTTCCAGAGAGCCGTTGCAGCATCCACGGGCGATCGCTCAGAAACAATCGCTAACGTCTCCAAATCAAACTGATTGCCAATACACGCGGCAAGTTTCAGCACCTGCTGCGTTTCGACGGGCAATTTTTGCAACTGCACCGCCATAAATTCCACCACATCATCCGTCAGCGCCAGCGCATTCACCTGAGCAATATCGCATTGCCAATAGCCGCGATCGCGATCGAACTGAATCTGCCCACCTTCATGCAGCGCCTTGAGAAACTGAGTCGTAAAGAAGGGATTGCCCTGAGTTTTACGATCGATCAATTCGGTCAACGGCTGCGCTAGTTCTGTCGTGCAGTTCAGCGTTTCCGCAATCAGCCGATTGGTATCTGCAAGCGCCAACGGATTTAAGGTGATTGTCCGAACCGTAACCGCTGCCTTCTTCAGATCTTCTACCGTCAGCATAAACGGATGCGCGGCGGAAACCTCATTGTCTCGATAGGCTCCCAGCATCAGCAGATAACCATTGTCACTCATCAAGAGCGTGAGCAACTGAAGCGATGCTGAATCTGCCCACTGCAAATCATCCAAAAACAGCACTAGCGGATGCTCTGCTGTAGTAAACACTTCAATGAATCTTTGAAACAGTAAGTTAAATCGATTTTGTGCCGCACTGCCAGAGAGTTCTGGCGCGATCGGTTGCTTGCCGATGACTTGCTCCAATTCAGGAATCACGTCAATCAACACCTGCCCATTTTCGCCGATCGCCTCTAGAATTCTGGTCTTCCAGAGTTGCACTTGAGCATCAGATTCCGACAGCAACTGCCCGATCAAATCACGCAACGCCTGCACAAATGCAGACAGCGGAATATTGCGATTAAACTGATCAAACTTACCTTTGCTAAAGTAGCCCCGCTGCCGCACGATCGGCTTATGCACTTCATTCACCACGGCGGTTTTGCCAATGCCCGAAAAGCCCGCTACCAGCATTAGTTCTGAACTGCCTGCCGCCACTCGATCGAAGGCATTCAACAAGGTTTGAACTTCGCTTTCTCGCCCATACAGCTTTTCGGGAATCAAAAAGCGATCGCTCAAATCTCGCTGTCCCAGTTCAAACGGGCGAATGCTGCCCGTCCCTTTCCATTGGGTCAAACACTCGCTGAAATCATGCTTGAGTCCGATCGCGCTTTGATATCGGTCTTCGGCATTTTTTGCCATCAGTTTGGCGACGATCGCCGCGATCATTGCGGGGACTTCAGAATTGACTTGGGCGATCGATCGCGGTGTCTTGGCAATGTGGCAGTGGATCAGTTCTAGCGGCTCAGTGGCAGTAAAGGGTAAAGTTCCGGTCAACAGTTGATATAACGTCACACCCAGCGCATAAAAATCGACGCGATAATCAATGCCGCGATTCATTCGCCCGGTTTGTTCTGGTGCGAGGTAAGCTAGTGTTCCTTCCAGCCCATTCAAGTTCTGAAGTTCCTGGCTTTCTTTGGGCAATAGCGAGGCAATGCTAAAGTCGATCAGCCTAATTTGCTTTGACTCTGGATGAATCAGAATATTAGCGGGTTTGATATCTTTGTGAATGATGCGATGTTGCGCTAAGTCATGCAAAATATCAGCGATTTGTAACGCGATCGCCAAGATTTCGGCAAAACAGAGCGATCGCGCTTGCACAAACTGATCCAACGCAATCCCACCCCAATCTTCCATCACTAACGCATAGCAACTTCCGACAGACTCCAGCCCCAACGGTCGAATGATGCCGGGAATCGTTAGGTTTCTAGTAATCGCATACTGATTGCGAAACTGCACTAATTCGCCAAACGTCGGATATTCGCTCCGCAGCACCTTAATCACGACCGATCGCTGGGCTGCTGTCTGGATGGCTCGGTATACTGCGGTGCGAGAACCGAGATACAGTTGCTCAACAATCTGATAACCGGAAACAACAGGCAATGGATGGGATAAGGTGATGATTGGCGGCTTCATGAGTTCGGACGACTAGCGGATCTTCCCCCAGAATTCCCAGCTTTTTTGATTGTGTCGCAAAAGCTTTTTAGTGGCAACGAGCTATTGCATTCGCATTCCGTTTCAAACTTGGCTTGAAAGACGGTGTTTTACTGACTCCCAACGCTTGTCCTTGACAAATTCTCCTCACCGCTTCAATCCCGCTCAAGGGTTGTCTTCGATAGAATGAGCCGAATCCTATTACTGATTTTGTCGATCGCGTGAGAGTGCGAGGCTCCGGTTCGATGAACCGTGGAATCATCCCCTTCCGCGCGTTGCTTGGCTGACATCTCCTCTAATAGAGAGGGGCACGAGATCATACTCGCCCTCGACTCTACCCTTTACTTTTTTAATGCCAACGTAATGCCATCTGCGATCGGTAAAACACTAACAAAAACCCGATCGTCTTGCGCGACTTTATGATTAAACGCTCGAATGGTATTGGTAATCTTGTCTTGATCCGCTTGATCTGCCACGCGACCCGACCACAAGACATTATCGATCGCAATCAATCCGCCCGATCGCACCAGTTGAATTGCTCGATCGTAGTAGTTCGCATAGTTGCCTTTATCGGCATCAATAAACATAAAATCAAAGGTTCCGGCTTGATCCTGAAGCAACTGATCCAGCGTCTCGATCGCGGGGGCAATGTGCAAATCGATTTTGTCTGTCACTCCGGCTTGCTGCCAGTAGCGCCGAGCGATCGCGGTATAGTCTTCACTGACATCACACGCGATCAGTTTTCCATCTGGCGGCAACGCCATCGCCACAGACAATGAACTATATCCGGTAAAGACTCCCACTTCGATCGCTTTTTTTGCCTGCATCAATCGCACCAACAATGCCATAAACTGACCCTGATCCGGCGAAATCTGCATCCGAGCTTGGGGCAGTTCTGCCGTTTCTTGGCGAAGTTGGGCGAGAATGTCGGATTCTGGCTGCGAGTTTGAGAGAATATAGCGGTATAACGACTGATCGACACCGAACGCTTGCTTAAACATGAGGAAACAAGACCGTGAAACGATTGTTACAGATTATCCTATCGATTGTCCTAGCTGTTGGTTTAGTGGCGTGTGGAGGGCGCTACTCGGTTCCCGGATCGGTGCTGAAAAAAGCGATCGCGATTTCGGTAAATCAAACGGGGGAACAAATCAGTCAGCAGCTTCAACTCTCTGCACCGCCGAAAGTGACCATCGATCGCGTCAAAGTCGTTGATCAAAGTCCACTCAAAATTCAAGGCATTGAGGCTTATCACCTTAAAGGCAGCTATGATTTTACGCTCAAACTGCCACAGCGCCAAGCCAAGCAAACAGAGAATCCATTCGATGTTTATCTGCAACGAAAGACCGAAGGTAAAACTCAAACGTGGCAACTGGCGCAGCAGAGGGGAGAAGATTGGAGCTTGAGCGCAATCAAATAGACTAAATCCTACTCAAATAATCGAAAATAAGGGTATCGCACTGGCGCACCTGGCTCTTTTTCCAGATCGAAGTTGATCACTGCCCAAGATGGTTCATCTTTCGGATCAGGACTAAATTCAACGGGCAACCCATACAAACGCGGCTTAGGTGAATCTGCTTGTCCCCGCCACGGCGTACTCCGTTCTAAATAGGTACTGATCAAATCCTTGTAGCGTTGGGCAATAATCACGCGAGTCGCCCGATATCCCTGCGTATACAGTCGATCGAGCGCCTCATGAATCTCAAATCGAATCCCATCCGGATGCGTGTGCTGGCGATACCATTCCTCATTCCATAATCGCCAATGTCGCGCCGACTGCAAATGAATCAGTTCTCCCGTCTCTGGATCTGCCTCAAACGCCCCATGACGCGGGCATAAATAAGTATCCGTGAGCGTCAACGCTGGGATTGTTTGCCGACAATGGGGGCACTGAATTTCGGGACCAAAAATCGGATACTGAAAACTTGGATTAATCATGAAGTACGAGTACTCAAATCATTCATTAAAGTAGAGTAAAGCGCGATCGTTAAATTATTATAACGGTCTGTCCCTGCGTTCCTAGACTCATTATCGCCTGTGAATCCTTCTGAAGCGCCAATTCTTTTCACTCCATCTTATTGGCAGCCCCCGGATCTGTCGATCGCTGCTTTTGTCGCCCCGAATGCCACCGTCATTGGCAATGTCAAAATCGCCGCTGGGGTCAGTATTTGGTATAACGCGATCGTCCGCGCCGATGTCGAACGCATTGTGCTTGGAACTTGCACCAATATTCAAGATGGAGCCATTCTCCACGGCGATCCCGGTCAGCCGACGCTCCTCGAAGATTTCGTCACCATCGGACATCGCGCAGTCGTTCACAGCGCCCAGATTGAGCGGGGCTGTTTGATTGGAATTGGGGCGATCGTGCTGGATGGCATTCGAGTCGGAGCCGGGAGCATGGTCGGAGCGGGAGCGGTCGTCACCAAAGATGTCCCACCCCGATCTCTGGTTGTTGGCATTCCGGCAAAACCGATTCGCGAACTTTCTGATGCTGAAATCGAACACCTGATCGAACACGCAAAACAATACGAAAAACTTGCCCTGGTTCACGCAAACAAAGGAACCGATCTAGGTTTTCATGTGCAAATGTAAATTGCCTGAGAGAATTGCTTTGAAATCGAGTCAAAATACGCTACAAATTTAAATAATTGAAACGTCTAATTAAACGAGAGAACGGGTATGGATTTAGATCTTCGCATCTTAGTCGTATTGTTGCCGGTCATTTTGGCGGCTGGTTGGGCTGTTTCCCGCATTCTTCCTTAC
>DATJEM010000088.1:0-3304 GCA_035496615.1 Leptolyngbya sp. | reverse complement strand
TTATCGCGCTCAATCGATCGAGGCGAGTATCTATTCAGTTCTCAATACGATTTTTGACTTAGCGCCACCGTATTTGATTGGCATTGCACTCGATATCGTGGTGAAGCGCAACCAGTCCTGGATCGCCGCTTTCGGTATTACTGACATTATTGGGCAGCTTGTATTCATTTCGGTTTTGACGCTGATTGTTTGGGGGTTAGAATCGCTGTTTCAATATCTATACGATTTGCGGTGGCGCAATCTTGCCCAAACGATTCAGCATGATTTTCGGCTGAATGCCTACCGTCATTTGCAAGAGTTGGAGCTTAACTTTTTTGAGACCGAAAGCACCGGCAACCTGTTGTCGATTCTCAGTGATGACATCAATCAGCTTGAGCGGTTTCTCGATAGTGGTGCAAACCAGATTTTGCAGTTCATCACTACTGTATTGCTGATTAGTGCAACCTTTATTATTGTTGCACCAGGGATATCTTGGTTTGCAATGTTGCCGATTCCGTTTATCGTCTGGGGAACCTTTGCGTTTCAGCGGCGACTCGCTCCGCGATATGCTGAAGTGCGGCAAAAAGCAGGATTGATTAGCAGTCGGTTGGCGAATAATTTGACGGGCATTGCAACGATCAAAAGCTTTACGGCTGAGGATTATGAACTCGATCGCGTTTCGGTCGAAAGTAATGCCTATCGCCAAAGCAACAAGAGCGCGATCGCATTGTCTGCGGCGTTTATTCCATTAATTCGATTTGTGATTCTGATTGGATTCACCGCCACCTTGTTTTTGGGTGGTTTGGCAGTTGCAAATGGGCAGCTTTCGGTGGGAATCTACGGGTTTATGGTGTTCATTATTCAGCGATTGTTGTGGCCCTTCACCTCGTTGGGGCAAACGCTGGATCAATATCAACGAGCAATGGCATCGATCAATCGAGTGCTGAACTTGTTAGATACACCGATCGAGGTTCCAACGGGCGATCGACCGTTACCAATGCACCAAGTAAAAGGCAATGTGGAGATTGAGAACATTACGTTTGCCTACCGCGATCGCACCGCTGCCCTCAAAAATCTCTCGCTCCAGATTCCGGCAGGACAAACGATCGGGATTGTTGGCGCAACCGGATCGGGAAAAAGTACCTTAGTGAAGCTATTGCTGAGGTTTTACGAAATCCAGCAAGGTCAAATTTTGATTGATGGTATAGATATTCGAGAACTACAATTTCGAGATTTGCGTCGCTGTATCGGTTGGGTGAGCCAGGAAGTGTTTTTATTTCATGGAACGGTTGCCGAAAACATCGCCTATGGTAGTTTTGATGCGACTCGAACGGAAATTATCCAAGCTGCCAAACTTTCAGAGGCGCACGAATTTATCACCCAGTTGCCAGAGGGGTATGACACGATCGTCGGGGAACGCGGACAAAAGCTTTCGGGCGGACAGCGGCAACGACTGGCGATCGCGCGAACAATTCTCAAAGATCCACCGATCTTAATTCTCGATGAAGCCACGTCTGCGGTCGATAACGAGACTGAAGCTGCGATTCAACGATCGCTCGAAACAATCACCCAACACCGAACCACAATCGCGATCGCGCATCGGCTCTCGACGATTCGGCAAGCCCACTGTATCTATGTGATGTCGCACGGTCAGATTGTCGAGCAAGGGACTCACGAAGCACTGCTTGAACTGAATGGACTGTATACGAGTTTGTGGCGCGTTCAGTCGGGAATTCGGGCTTAGTCGCTGTTCAGTTAGTTGCGGAGCTTTTCAATCTCAGATCTCAAATCAGTCAAATCGGTAAAGCGATCGCAGACATTGATCAAACTATCACTGGTCATCGACGGTAAGCTAATCACTTCGATTTGCACGCCTTGATAGGAAACGTGATTCACCGCGTAAGTCAAATCGCCCGTCCCACTCAGTAAGATAATCTTGTCGCAGTGGGGAGCCAGGATCATCATGTCCACTGCCATTTCGATGTTCAGATCTGCTTTTTTTGAGCCATCGTGATGCTGAATCAAATCTTTGGCAACGACGCGATAACCATTGTGGCGCATCCAGAGGAGAAAGCGCTGTTGCTTTTCGTTGGTGCGATCGACTCCAGTATAAAAATATGCCCGCATCAGCGATCGACCTTTCGTTAAATGCTGGAGCAATCGGGCATAGTCGATTTCTACTCCAAGCTGCATAGCGGCATAAAACAGATTTGCGCCATCAATCAGAATGACAACTTTTTCGGCTTGGGTCGTTGAGGGGTCTTCAAACTGCGAAACTTTCATAAATCTTGCTTTTGGCAAAGATCGAATTGAGCGTGGGACTAGCTGCATCGAAACCACTCCTAAAAGGTAAAGGTGTGTTTAGCATCAGGCAGATAAAGCGCGATAGCGAATAGTAGGACGGTAGAGCGACCATAGTGACAATTTGCAGATTTTTATATTCCTTAATACTTTCTTTAGATTTAACCTGATTTTTCTCAAACTTGCTCAGTGAATTCAGGTTGGTACATAAATCTTAGTAATTGTGATACTGCTTAACTAGAAGAGGGGCGATCGACATTCTACGATCGCCTCGTCGATTTCGTATAGTCTCGATCTTGATGCTTGAGATTAGGATACAGCGTATTTGTTCTACTATTTTCCAATACAAAATCGGCTGAAAATACGATCGAGAACCGATTCTGTCACATCTTCACCGAGAATTTCTCCTAATGCTTGAATGGCAGCGCGAAGATCAATCGTCCAGAAGTCAAGCGGGAGTTGGTTTGCGATCGTGGTTTGCACTTGCTGTAATGCGATTTTGGCTCTTGTTAAGGCGGCGGCTTGTCGTTGATTGACTGCCAAATCGATGTTTGCAGCTTGAATTTTTCCGGTTTGAACTGTGTTGAGAATTGCAGTTTCCAGCGCTTCAATTCCTTGATTTTTAGCGGCGGCAGTTTTGACAATTTGTAGCGCCTCTGGCAAATGATGACTCACTTCAGCGAGATCAATTTTATTGATAATTAGAATTAAAGGTCGATCGTTGACGCGATCGTAGATTTCGCGATCCAGGTCAGTAAATCCAGCTTGAGCATCGATCGTAAATAAAACTAAATCCGCAGATTGGGCAGCGAGGCGCGATCGTTCTACGCCAATTTTTTCCACCTGATCTTCAGTGTCGCGGATACCTGCGGTGTCAAGAACCTGGATCGGAATGCCGCCAACGACAAGCTGAGATTCGACGACATCGCGAGTTGTGCCGGGAAGCTCAGTCACAATCGCTCGATCGCTGCGGCTCCAAGCGTTGAGTAGGCTAGATTTTCCAACGTTGGGACGACCGACGATC
>DATJEM010000087.1:0-3815 GCA_035496615.1 Leptolyngbya sp. | reverse complement strand
CTGGGAATACTCTGAGCCGACTCGGCAAACACTCGCTCTCGCAACATCGGCGGATCAAGCGGACTCACCGTTTCAAATGTGCTAAATGAACGAGTCAGCAAATGCGCCAAACCGCGTTTTAGGCGATAGTCCGTCTCTTCTCCTTCGAGTTCTTGAAGCTGTCGCGATAGTTCTCCTTTCTTGCCGTTTTTTGCTGCTTGAAACAGCGTGATCAAATCTTGGGCGATCGCGCTGACTTTCTCGTCAAGCTGCAACCGCTTTGGAACAATCTCTTCGCCATTCAAACGATGAATTAATAAATCAGTCGGTAGCATAAATTTTCAATCACAACGAGACAATTCGTTTGAATTACAGATTCAAAAGACTAAATTTGACCAAACCCTTCTCCTGCTAAAAAGTTAAAGAAGAAAAAGCTCGATCGCAGATTCAGCAGTTAGAAGTGCAAAAATTCTATTTCTCCAATCAGCCAAAACTCAAGTTTTTTGTCATGTCCCCAAATCGCCATCTTCTGGAGTTCCGAAGTAATCGAGTCAACATCAAATATACAAAATATACAAAAGTCTGAATTGTTTTGATAGACTCGACTATCCAAGCCGATCTAGCAGAAATGGCTGACTTTATCTACACTTCTGTCAATGCGTAACTCTTATACTTCAATGAAATCAGCTTCAGAGATTGATATCGCAGCGCTGATCGATCACTCTTTGCTGACCCCGATCGCGACTCCAATTCATGTCGAGCAGTGGTGTGACGAAGCCGATCGCTATCGATTTGCTTCAGTTTGCGTGTTGCCCGTTCACGTCAAGCAAGCCGCCAATTTACTTCATAACAAACAGCCCAAAGTGACGACCGTAATTGGATTTCCGCTGGGGGCATCGACTTCGATCGTCAAGCTTTACGAAGCACAAGACGCGGTAGAAAATGGTGCAGAAGAATTGGATGTCGTGATTAATCTCGGCTGGCTCAAGTCGGGCGATTTAGATGCCGTGCATCGCGAAATTGCGGAGATTCGGGAATCCGTCGGCTGTCCAATTAAAGCTATTTTAGAAATGGCGCTGCTGACCGAAGCAGAAAAACAGAGCGCAGCGCAAATCTGCCTAGAAGCAGGAGCCTCATTTCTCAAGACCAGTACAGGCTGGAATGGCGGCGCGACGGTTGCCGATGTCCGTCTTTTGAGAGAGATTGCTCAAGATCGCATCGGAATTAAGGCTTCTGGGGGAATCCGCACGATCGAACACGCTTTAGAGTTGGTTTTAGCGGGTGCAACGCGCTTGGGAACTTCCAGAGGTGTCGAGTTGCTACATCAGCGCGATACCCTAGAAAAGAGTCCGTCCGATGAAGCTGATTAAATGAGTCGAACCTACAAAGCGATCGGTATAAATCTTAAAGCGATGCCGTTGGGAGAGGCAGATCGAATCGTCACAATTTTGACGAAAGAATTTGGCTTGCTCAGAGCCGTGGCAATGGGCGCACGCAAGCAGAATTCTAAACTGGGTGGACGGAGCGGTTTATTTGTTGTCAACGAATTGATGATGGCAAAAGGTCGATCGCTCGACAAAATTACCCAAGCTGAAACCGTCGAATCTTATCCCGGTTTGGCGCGAAACTTGAAGAAGCTCACCGCTGGGCAATATCTAGCCGAAATTGTTCTCAATCAAGCGTTGAGCGAACAACCGCAAGAAGAACTGTTCTATTTGCTCGGTGAACATCTCGGACGGATTGAGCAATGTACGGATTCTGAAGTGCTGCCGCGTTTGGTTCATGCCGTTTTTCAGCTTTTGGTCGTTGCGGGAATTGCTCCCCAAGTCCATCAGTGTTGTATAACGGGCGCGATCGTCGAGCCGAACTTTGCCAACGCTGATCCGCAGGCGGGATTTAGCGGCACGATCGGCGGTGTGGTCAAGCTCGAAGAGTTCGATCGTATGCTCGAAGAACAATCGCCCCGACTTCGAGTCCAATCATCTGTGGGAGAATATCGAGTAGCCGCTTCAACCGCGATCGCTTCGAGTGACCCGCAAAGGGTCGCAAATTCTACCCGAACCTACGCTTCTCGTTCTCTCAACGTGCCGCTTGATGCTGCCGAACTTGCCGCCCTTCAGCACCTTCCCCAAACTGACCCACCCGCCCCAGACCAGCACCCGCTTGCCGTCTGGCTGACTCTCGAAAAGCTACTTCGTCAGTACGCACAGTACCATTTCGATCAACCGATTCGTTCTGCCGTTCTCATTGACACCTGTTTTGCACCCGATTGATCTCGTGAACCATGATGCGACCTTCCCTCAACGATTACGTCCTAATGTCTGCTCCGATCGACCCTAATTCAATCCGTCTGAATCGCCCCACGTCCGAACCGTTCCGCTCTCAGCCACCGGGAGGAGCGCGATCGATCGATTCGCGTTCTCCGATGCTGAAAGAAGATTTATTTCCTGGCTCAAATGGAAATTATCTCAGCGAAAATGGCGCTGGAAAGCCCGTTTCAGAAGATAACCCGCCACCAGAACCGCCTGAAGCGCCAGAACAAGGATTTGCGCCCGTCTTGAGGAATCGCAATTTTTTGACGCTTTGGTCAGGTCAAGTCTTTTCGCAACTGTCGGATAAAGTTTATCTGGTGTTGATGATTGCGCTGATTGCGGCTCGATTTCAAGCAGAAGGGCAAACGATCAGCGGTTGGGTGTCCTCGATCATGATCGCCTTTACGATTCCGGCGATTTTGTTTGGGTCGATCGCAGGGGTATATGTCGATCGCTGGTCAAAAAAAGGCGTTCTCGTTTCGACCAATCTCTTACGGGGAGCCTTAGTCTTTGCAATTCCGGTCGGACTTTGGCTGACCCAAGGCTGGACAACGTTTCACGGCTTACCCGTGGGATTTGCGCTGCTGCTAGGAATCACATTTCTCGTTTCGACATTGACGCAATTTTTCGCGCCTGCCGAACAATCGATCATGCCGCTCGTGGTTGAAAAGCGCGATCTCCTCTCTGCAAACTCGCTCTACACGACAACCATGATGGTTTCGGTTATCGTCGGATTTGCGGTGGGCGAACCCTTATTAGCATTCGCGGACACGGTAGCAAGTTGGTTTGGGGGCGGTGCGGATTTTGGGCGAGAATTGTTGGTCGGTGGGGGCTATACGATCGCTGGCATTCTCTTGCTTTTGATGAAAACGGGTGAAAAACCGCAGGACATCGCCCCCGAAGATCAACCGCACGTTTGGGAAGACATCAAAGACGGACTGCGCTTTCTCCAAAAAGAGGCTCATGTTCGAGGGGCGCTGGTTCAGCTTGTGATTTTGTTCTCGATTTTTGCTGCCTTAGCAGTGTTGGCGGTGCGGCTTGCGGAAGTCATCCCTGAAATTAAATCCTCGCAGTTTGGCTTTCTGCTGGCGGCAGGTGGGGTTGGTATGGCGGCAGGTGCGGCGCTTCTAGGGAGTTTTGGGCAACGATTTCCTCATGCCCGATTAGGGACGATCGGCTCCGTTGGAATGGCAGCAAGTTTAATTGGGCTGTCCTTTTTCTACTCGCATCTTTGGATCACGTTGAGCCTGATTGCTGCTCTGGGAGCTTTTGCCGCCCTGGTCGGAATCCCAATGCAAACGACCATTCAGCAAGAAACGCCCGAAGAAATGCGGGGAAAAGTGTTCGGACTTCAAAATAATGCGGTAAACATCGCGTTATCGCTGCCGCTGGTCTTGGCTGGCGTTTCGGAAACGATCTTTGGGTTGAGCGCGGTATTTTTGGCGCTTGCCGCGTTGACGATCGCAGGCGGATCACTAACCTGGTATATTGCTCATACCAATGTTGGGGATAAGCACTAGGAAC
>DATJEM010000086.1:0-4846 GCA_035496615.1 Leptolyngbya sp. | reverse complement strand
ACTGGAACGCTAACTACGAATGAGATTGAACTGCATTCGCTTTATCCGA
Organism: Leptolyngbya sp.; assembly: GCA_035496615.1. GTDB lineage: Bacteria > Cyanobacteriota > Cyanobacteriia > Leptolyngbyales > Leptolyngbyaceae > Leptolyngbya. The sequence continues at coordinate 4,797 of DATJEM010000086.1, read as the reverse complement.
TCGCCCTGACCGAAGCGGAACTGCGATCGCGCTTAGGGGAGGTTGCTGCTAGCACTCAATCCGGCAATCGAACCAGTGAAGCCGTTCTGATTGGTTGTAGTGGATACGCAAAACCAATTCGTCACGAAATTCCGTTTTCGTCGGCGCGAAAATGGAGCGCGATCGAGTTTTTAGACCAGCCCGGAACCTACGTTTTAGGCGCACCTGAAATCTTGATGAAGTCGGTAACGCTAGAAACTGAAGTTTTGGAATACATCGATCAGCAAGTAGAGCAGGGCTTACGAGTCGTTTTATTCGCGCAGACCCCGGCATCGATCGAAGCTCCACCCCTGCCCGCGCTGACTCCACTGGGGATTCTCTGCTTTTCCGATCAGCTTCGACCGTCCGCTCGTGAAACGCTGCAAGGCTTTGCGAAAGCGGGCATTACGCTAAAAATTATCTCTGGCGACAATCCGAAAACGGTTGCGGCATTAGCCAGACAAGCTGAGTTTGTTGATCAGATCCAGGTCGTTTCCGGGGCAGAACTCGCGCAAATGGACGAGGCGCAATTCATTCAGGCAGCACAACGTTACAACGTGTTTGGACGGATTACCCCCCAGCAGAAAGCACAGTTAGTTCAGAGTTTACGCAAGGCAGGCTTTTATGTGGCAATGACCGGAGATGGGGTCAACGATGTGCTGTCACTCAAACAAGCGAATCTTGGAATTGCCATGGAGAGCGGCAGTAAAGCCACTCGCAGCATTGCCGATATTGTGTTGCTGAAAGATTCGTTTGAAGCATTGCCGCATACCTTTCTCGAAGGGCAGCGGATTCAGAATGGGATTCGCGATGTCGTTAAGCTATTCATGGTGAGATTGAGTTGTGTTGCATTGCTAATTTTCGCAGTCGCAATTGTGTCCGATAGCTTCCCATTGCTGAACAAACACAGCGCGATCGTGACTCTGATCGGGGTAGGAATTCCCACCACTTTCATTCCGATTTGGGCACAGCCCGGAGAACTTCAGAAGCGCAGTCTGGTACGATCGATGCTGCATTTCGTTGTTCCTGCAACGATCACACTCACGTTGGTATCACTGACCGTTTATTTATTTTATTTCACCAGCGCTGGCTTAGATTTACCTGTGAATGTTGGATTGAGCGGAATCGAATTTAACGTTCCTCGGACTGCCTTAGTTACAATCTTGGTGTTTGGCGAACTGTTACTGATGCCATTCTTGAAGCCGCCGACTCGATCGTGGGTGGGAGGAGAACCTTATAGTGGAGATTGGCGCTACACGATCGTTGCGGTAGTACTATTGATTGTTTATTTTCTGATCTTATTTATTCCACCACTGCGAAGATTCTTTGAACTCGCTCCGCTGACTTTACAAGACTGTCTATTTTTAGGATTGGTTGCGTTAGAGTGGGGCTTGATTCTGCGATTAGCTTGGCGGACTCGGTTTCTCGATCGCTTTTTGGGCGTGGATTTGGAATAGGCACCATGAAAGAACTATCGTCTAGAATTCCGCAGTACAAAGTTTCAGTTTGGGAATCGATCGCAGTGATATTGGGCGCAATGATCACATTGGGTGTCGGTTTAACTGGACTCGCGCTAAAGTATCTCAGCAACGCTGCAACTCCTCAACGGGCGGAAGCGATCGCGAATGATATTATGAGCTATTCGATACCGGGGGGTGTTCAAGGATTGCTCGGCGTAAACATTGCAGGCGCAAAAGTAGCCCTGATCGCTAGTCAGGGCAACGAGCCAGACATTCAGCTACTCATGGCACGGGTACAATCTCAACGAGAAGCCGGACGACGACGCATTGATCAAATTTTGGATAACATTGCGTTGGGAGCCGATGAGGAAGAGCTAAAAATCAATTCTGAACGGGCGGAAAGCCGTAAGCTATGCGGACAAACCACCGTTGTCACAGTTCGAGAAGGATCGCTGAAGTATCCTGGTTCTCCTGAAAAAGCAACTGTCATCTATCGCACCAACGTCAATTTTGGAGGAAATCAATATGTCGTTAACTTATTAAGCAACGCCCAAGATATAAAAGAGGCAACCCAGAAAGCAACGAATGTGTTCAATTCGCTTCAATGCCTCCGGCAGGAAAGGAACTATAACTCTGTGATAGATCGATGATTTGTCAGCTTCGGATTTCGCCCAAAGTCGCTGTTTTGCTAGCGATCGTAGCCTTTACTCTGACGATCGCAGCCCATTCGCTTTCGGGTTCGATCGCGGCTGCTAAACCCGGTTGGATTGCTAAAAGCAACGAAAACACGAACCTATTGATTAAAGCAAGTTCAACCGCAAACTGTACAGATCAATCGACTCTTAGCGAAGCATTGCTCAATCTCGATTCCAGCTATGTGCAATGTTACGAGAAGAATTTGACGAACACAGTTCAAACGCTCCAAACGACGCTAAATCAAGAAACTGATCCAGCAGTCAAAATTGATCTGGAACTCTTGATTCAAGCTGCGGGTCAGGAATTACACTCAAACCAACTCGATCGCCAGTACCGTTTGCCGTATGTGAACCTGGCGAAGGAAATTAACAATAGCCTGAGTGATCTCAATCCACGAGATTTGACCAAGCGATTAAAGCGACTGAGCGGAGAAGCAGCGGGAGCAGGCTCGATCGCAGCCCTCGCAACTGAGAAAATTCGAGCATCATTCACTCGATCGAACATTCTTTTTCCCGAAAAATCTCAGATAGAACAAGACCTAGCCAGCACCGCGATTCAGCTTGAACAAATCAAAAAGCATCTAGAAAAACAGCAGATCGATCGATCAAGCTATGCGAAGCTAAAAGCACAGCTAACCGACTATACAACGTTTGTTCGACAAGAGGTTTTGCCCAAAGCGCGAACTAGCTTTCGCCTTTCTCCAGAACTCTATATCGCAGAGCTTGCAGAACGCGGAGTCGAAATCCCGATCGATCAACTTATTCAACAAGCGCACGCTGCCTTTCAAGCGATTCAGCAAAAGATGAATGCTCTTGCACCCCAGGTCGCTGCCCAACGCGGGTTTCAAGCAAAAGGCTATCGAGAAGTGATTCAAGCGCTTAAAAAAGAACAGCTTCCAACCCATGAAGTGTTACCTCAATATCAGAAGCGTCAGCAGGAAATCGAAGCAATCATCCAGCGCGAAAAGTTAGTGACTTTGCCGCAGCATCCTTTCACGATTCGACTCACCAACGATCGAGAAAATCGAAGCTTCCCCGTTCCGCAATACTATGCTCCCAACACTTCTGAGAAACGTGCAGGAGTGTTCATCGTTCCCCTGCTCAAACCGGATAGCCCTACTCGTGCTTATAACGACTTCACTTACCCCGCTGTGACTTGGACATTGACGGCTCACGAAGGTAGACCCGGACATGATTTGCAGTTCACTACCATTCAAGACAAAGGAACTTCAGAAGCTCGATCGAAGTTCGGCTACAATCCTGCAAACCATGAAGGCTGGGCGCTGTATGCCGAATCGATCATGCTGCCTTTTATGCCGATCGAAGGACAGTTGATCTCGCTGCAATTTCAGCTATTACGAGCAGCGAGAGCTTTTCTAGAACCAGAGCTACAGTTAGGCAAAATTTCGATTGCGGAAGCACTGCGCGTGCTGACCGAAGATGCGGGCTATTCAAAGTTCTTTGCTCAACAGGAAATCGATCGTTACACGGTCAAACTTCCCGGTCATGCACCATCCTATTTCTATGGGTATCAACGCCTGATGCAGCTTCGCAAAGAGACTGAACAAAAACTGGGGCAAAAGTTCGATCAACGAGCTTTCCACGACTTCATTTTAGCTCAGGGGTTTATGCCGCAGCGATTGTTGCGTCAGGCAGTGCTAGAGCAATTTGTGCCATAGTTTTATCAACCGGGCGTAAAACCCTTGTGCCTTGTGCCTGGGGATGTAAGTCCGGTCGGTGACGAATTGCGCCCTTAACCGATGTGAGGCAACGCCGAACAAGGGATTGGGCGCGATGAGGAACCGACACTCTCTCACGCTGCAAACAGATCAACCCCGAAGCTTTTGTTCAGCAATATATCGCTTAATCGCCTCTTCTGAAACGCCTCCCACAGTTGCATAGTAAGCGCCATCCGACCACATCCCAGACCCCCAAAACTTCCGCTTCTTGAGGTCTGGAAATTGCGTAAACAGCTTCACCGCTGCAATCGATTTCACGGTTTTGACGACTTCTACAGGCGCGGTCGTGTGGTCAAGCTGCACAAAGATGTGAACGTGATCCGGCATTACTTCTAGGCTGTGCAGAATCCACCCATAAGTTTTACAAGTTTCCCCGACAATCTGCTTAAGCTCTACCTCGATTGCACCTGAAAGCACTTGATGACGGTACTTAGGGCAGAAAATGATGTGATACCCAAGACAGTGTTTCGCGTGAGAAGCTGATAAAACTTTCATGAACTATTGCGTATTCAGCAAATATATAAGATAGTATTATTTTACTATGAGATGCGCCCTAATGAAGTGATTTCGGCAATCCACTAAGACGACTTCTCCGGTGTTGAATTGACCAACAAAGGAGCAAATTAATTGAAACGAATTCAGTCGGTAATCGCAATAGGGTTAGTCGGATCTTTCGCGTTTTCCACAGCAAAACCCGCCCAGTCTCAAGCTCAGGTTTTAGCACCTGCGGTCTGTGCAACGGGTGTGGGCTGCGTTCTCATCGGTGTTGCGACGGTTGGCGGTATTGCTTATTGGGTCTGGCAGAACAATCAAACCGGAACGACTTTGCACGTTCCCTTCTACCAGGCGCGTCCTCGCAAACCGAAGGTGGCTTCTGGACAGATG
>DATJEM010000085.1:0-12258 GCA_035496615.1 Leptolyngbya sp. | reverse complement strand
TATTTTTCCCGGTATTTCTAACAGCATGGTGCGGCGCGATGTCGAACAGCTAGATCATCCGGAGAAGATCCATTTAAGCTATGTAGTTGGGGGATCAGGTGGCGCGGGTGTAACCGTGATGCGAACGACGTTTTTGGGATTGCAGCGTCCGTTTGAGGCATGGATCGGAGGCGATTGGCACCTGGTCAAGCCGTATAGCGATCGAGAAGTGATCGAGTTTCCAACTTATGGCAAGGTGGGCGTTTATTGGTTTGATATGCCCGAAGCGTTAACGCTGCCCGATACGTTTCCCGTCAAGACGGTGATTACCAAATTTGCTACGGTTCCGAGGTTTTATAACTATCTCACTTGGAGCGTGGCGCGTTGGTGGCATCCTAGATTGCTGCAAACTAAAGCGGTGATCGAATTTTTATCTTATGTCAGTCATTTTATGACCGATGTCAGCGATCGCATCAGTGGAATTGGCGTGGCGATTCGATCGGAAGTCACCGGAGAAAAAGACGGTCAACCGATGCGCTGTATTTCCACTCTGACGCATTCTGATACGGCGGTGGCGGCAGGCATTGGAACGGGCACGATCGCAGAACTGATTCTATCTGGCGAACTGAAAAAACCGGGCGTGTGGGCGATCGAGCAAGCATTACCGACTGAACTGTTCGATCGAGCGATGCAAAACCGAGGAATTGAAATTCAGCAGCAGTTAGTCGAATCAGCGGGGATTGATTTTTGACTCCGCAGTTCGTTATCTTGACTACAGCGTTTGTCTCGCCTTTCAATCATGTCGATCGATCTGATCATTTTTAGTTTAACGATTGATCCAACCGCGATCGCAGGTGCTTGTCTTTGGGCATTGGCGCTGTACTTGGGATTGTCTCCTGTAAGCGACTGGATCACAGAGCAAATCAATCGCTGGTTTAACTATGCAGAACGATCGCTCTATGCCTCGATCGAAGAGTTTGAACGCACTCGACCGGCGCGAGAATCTCAAAATGCCTTTTATGCGTCGCTCTTTAGCATCTTCCCGTTTTTGGGACTGGGAGCGCTGTGTAATTTCGGGGTCGAACTTGGGTTAGGAAAAAGCTGGGCGATCAGCATCGGAGTGCTTGCCTGCATGGGATGTGGCGTTTACGAATTAGGTCGGCGCGATGGGTAAAACGCCTAGTTCTTCAGCGACGATCGCCGCTAGTTGCTTCGCTGCTCCGGGCTTCCCCCGCACTTGGCGCAATCGATCGCGCATCTGTTCTAGTTTTTCGGGATGTTCAAGATAGTCGATGGTTAGCTGTGCGATCGCGTCCGGCTCCAGTTTTCCCAGCAGTTCTGGAACAATCATTTCTTTCGCCCAAATATTGGGCCACGCGAGTAAACCTAATCGGTTTAGCATGGCTGAATTGATCACTTTTGCAAGGCTAGAACCAACACCCGGCAGATTCACAAGCAATCCTGGTAACCCATCCCAAGCTCTCATTGCATCTAGCTGCTGAGTCGGCAATAAAACGATCATGGGAACTGCCAACGAACCGAGTTCCGCAGTATTCGCGCCAACGGTTGTTAAACACAATCGACATTGAGACAGCAACTCATACATCGGAACCCGTTCGGTTTGGGATTGCCAAAGCTCGATCGATAAACCATTCTGCGTTTCCAAACAAGGTCGATCGCGCTCGACTAATTTGGCGGAAACATTCCCCATCAGCGGCAAAATCGGATTCTGAAGCGGATCAGCGTACTTGGCTAAACTCTCCAAATCTAACGTTGGCGCAACCGGAATCACAAAGCGAGTTTGAGGACGATCGCGCTTGATTTGGTCTGCGATCGCAATGGTCAATGGCACACCCTGAGTTAATTTTGCAGGTTTTGATCCCGGCAGCAATCCGATTAATTCTTCTGACGAACTTTCAGACTGTTGGGTTTGAACTTCTGCCATCAAATCCCCGATCACACTCATTTTGTGCGCGAACCGAGCCGGAGCGCGATCGACAATCTCCGATCGCATCACCCCAAATCGATCGATCCAACGATGCCACCGCGCTTCCCATTCGGCATAAATCACCGTGCGATATCCGAGCCGCTTGCCAATCACCACAGGAAAAAACTGATCGCCACCGAGAAAAATCACAACGCCGCGATTGTGCCAATCCCAATGATCCACAGTCTTTCCCCACAGCAGAAACGAGAAAAAATGCTCCGCCGACTGAACGCGATCGACCTCCGGATAACTCAAAGCAATCTCCGCCTCTTGTCCGCTTGCATTGGGACAGGGCGACAGCATCACAGAAATTCGTGGATCAGCCCCGAGTTGCGATCGCAGTTCGCGCACGGTTGGTTTTACCCAGGTTGCCAACTCACCCGGCGCATTTGACAAAATTAGAATATCAACAGCCATCAGAAAAACCAGAAGGATCATTCCGATTATCGATGGCGCTAGTCCATGACTGCCACTTGCTTTTTTGCGTAGCGATCGAGCTTGAACTTCCAGCAAACTGTAAAATCGTTGTATTTTGAAGAAATAAAGCAACCACGATCGCATCATGAAAAAGCTCCTCCATTCCTTTTATTGGAGTTGGCTCCTTGCATTGGTCTTATGTACCGCGCTCTGGGTCACTCCAGCTTCCGCAACCAGTTTGTACGAAGTGCCATCAATTTCCGACGATACTCATGTCGTTGATCTCGGAGAGATTATCAGCCGTTTTAATGAAAGCAAACTGACTGAAACCTTTACAGATCTTGAGAATCAAACGGGGCAAGATGTTCATTTTGTGACGATTCGACGACTTGATTATGGTGAAACGATCGATTCGTTCGCAAATAAATTATTTCAGCAGTGGTTCCCAACTCCCGAAGCTCAAGCCAACCAAACGCTGGTGATCTTAGATAGTTTGACGAATAATTCTGCGATCGTTACGGGCGAGAAGGTCAAATCGGTCATGTCCGATGCGATTGCTCAAAGTGTGGCTCAAAAAACCATGCAGGTTCCGTTGCAGCAGGGCGATCGCTACAATCAAGCATTCTTGGATGCCAGCGATCGACTGGTGGCGGTGCTATCTGGTGAACCTGATCCCGGTGCGCCTGTCGTAGTAGACAACGTGAACGCTGAAAGTACGTTTGCGACCCCCGAAGAAACCGCAAACAGCAATGCAATTCCCTGGGTAATCGGATTGTTGATTGCAGCGACGGTGATTCCGATGGCAACTTACTACTGGTATGTGCGTTAGTCGGCAAAGTTTATCCGAGTAGCCGCTAAAATCAGTCCGCAAGTTGCTTCCACAGCCGTTTCGGGGGCAACTTGCGTTGAGCCGTGAGGATGTCTTTCTAGACAAACGCTTTTCTAGCTGCACTGACAAGGACAATCGCTCAAGGACAATCGCTCAAGGACAATCGCTGTCTTGTCGGATAGAATTGACGCTGCAAGTTCTCGATCGGATGATCGTCATTGCCTGATAGAATTAAGAAATGTAAAGCAGGTAGTGCTAGGCGATCCGTATGCGAATGTTGCAAGTATTTTTCGGATTTATTTTAGCGATAGTTGTGATGATTGGATTGCCGGGAGGCGCTGATGCAGCAAGCTCCGGGGCGGTTCGCGCGATCGAGGGTCTGCAAGCAACGACGAAAGACTATTCGGGTCAAAGTTTGATTCGATCGGAGTTCAGTGCGGCTCGGCTTCAGGGCAGTAATTTCAGCGGCGCGGACTTGCGGGGAGCCGTATTCAGCGGTTCGGATTTGAGAAAATCGAACTGGAAAGGAGCCGATTTTGGAGATGGCATCGCTTACATTTCCGATCTATCCGGTGCCGATCTCAGCGATGCCGTGATGACTTCTGCCATGATGATCGGCTCAGTGTTTAAAGACGCGACCATCACAGGCACAGACTTTAGCTTTGCGGTGTTGGATCGATCGCAAGTCGTCGAACTCTGCAAAACCGCAAGCGGCGTAAATCCAAAAACGGGTATTAGTACTCGCGAATCCTTAGAGTGTCCTTAAGTTGCCGTTGCGTAATGTACGAGTTGGCATAATCGCTGTCGCAGTGTTTCAAGTCCCAACCGCTCATGAGCCGAGATAAACGCCGCTTGGGGAAATTCTTCGCGAGCGATCGCCAACTGTTCGGCATCGACTTGATCAATTTTGTTAAATGCCAACAGGGCGGGACCTGGCGTAATCGGCATTTCACCCAGAATTTGCATCACCGATCGAATCTGACTTTGCCAAGCGGGATGAGAGAGATCCACGACGTGCAGCAACGCATCCGCTTCGGTGACTTCTTCTAAAGTGGCGCGAAACGCATCCATCAGCGAGGGAGGTAGCTCATGGATAAATCCAACCGTGTCGGTTACGAGTAATTGCATACTCTTTTGGGTTTCTAAATCGCTCACTGTCAAACGTCGAGTCGTCGGATCAAGCGTTGCAAAAAGCTGATCGGCAGTATAGACTTCTGCATTTGTTAGCGCGTTTAGTAAAGTAGATTTCCCTGCATTCGTGTAGCCAACCACAGCGATCGAGGGCACTTCTTCATGTTGGCGGCGCTGTCTCAATCGCGCTCGATGTGCCTGAAGCTGATTCACTTCCTTCTGAAGTCGAGTAATCCGCTGCTGAATCGATCGCCGCTCCGTTTCCAGCTTCGTCTCTCCAGGTCCTCGCGTCCCGATTCCACCTCCCAAGCGCGACATCGCCTGTCCGCGTCCGGTGAGTCTCGGCAGCATATATTCGAGTTGCGCCAGTTCGACTTGCAGTTTTCCGGCTCCCGACTGAGCGCGTTGTGCAAAAATATCGAGAATCACTTCGGTGCGATCGACAATTCTCAGCCCGATTTGCGTTTCCAAATTGCGAACCTGAGCCGGAGAAAGATCGCGATCGAAAACGATTAAATTGGCTCCGATCGTTTGAGCCGCTAAAGTAATTTCCTGAATTTTTCCTTCTCCCACAACCGTTTGAGGATGGGGACGAGGACGTTTTTGGGTCACGGTTTCTAGCACCTCGCCGCCTGCGGTTTCGACCAGTCGCGCCAGTTCTTCTAATCCGGTTTGAAAGGTTTGGGGCGATCGTGTATCGGTTTGCAATCCGACCAGCAGCACTTGATCGTGATCTCGATCGACCTGCTGCGCCACATACTCTCGCCGAAACTCTTCTTCGAGTCCTTCCACCAGTGCGAGAAAGTCTTGTTCTGCCACCACTTCTAACCCTAGCGGTGGTGAAATCGTCCAGTTTGCTTCGGGATGCGGCACCAAGTGCGCCAGATAAACGCTTTTCACATAGCCCGTTGCGCCGCCGCCTCTGCGCTCAAACCCACCGCCCGTTAGCGTAAGTGCCACAAACGCATCCAACCGCTGGAGCGCCATCACGGTGAGCATGGATTCTCCGGGCGGATCTTGCTTCAGTTGCGTCGCGATACAGCGAATCCCGCACAGCCGTTCTGCACCATATCGGGGCAGTTCTAGCATCGGAATCTGAGTTTGTCGAATGGTTCCGACTCCGACTCGAATCACTTGACCGCGACGATTTACATAAGTGCAAACGGGCTGACTGATTTCAGCGCTAATGGCTGCGACCCGTTGAGCAAACTCGGCAGTCGTGATGCGATCGATCGGTAAGCGTTGATGATACAACCGCTGTAGCTGTTTAAGCTGGCTTGTTTTCAAGCCGTTGAGGTTTCCGTAGACGGTTTCGATAAGTTCCTTTGCCAAATGCGACTAACCTTATCTTAGATCGAGGGCGCGAGTTCGGTGGAGGCTTTGTGAATCGTTATGCACTCGTTTCGATGAGAATCTGTCGCACTTGATCAGACGTTAAGTTCGGATTTGCACTCAGCATCAATGCCACCACGCCAGAAACGTAGGGTGCCGCTAAAGATGTCCCCCACCAGCCAGATTGATCAGTGTTACCAGGAACGGTTGATTCAATGTCGCGACCGGGGGCGAGAACATAGTGCATTTGTGGATCGCTGCCCGATCGATTGGAGAATGAACTGAGTTGTCGATCGCGATCCACCGATCCGACCGCAATCCCAAACTCAGTTGCATATCGAGCCGGATTGGTCGGCTGTGCTGCCCCTTCATTTAAGGCTGCCGTCACCGTGACCACATTGTGGTTTGCCGCATAAGCGAGAGCATCCCGCAACTGTGGGGAATCTGTCCACCATAGCGATAAATTAATCACTCGCGCGCCGTTATCAACCGCATATCGAATGGCATTGGCTAAGTTGCCGTTCCAATTGTTCTGAGCATCTGTGACGCGAATCGGCATCAGGTTTGCATTGTAAGCGACTCCGGTGATGCCAACCTTGTTTTGAGCCGCCGTGATGATGCCGCTGACCGCAGTTCCATGAGCATTTGAAGCTGAAACATCATTGTTATCTAAGCTGAAATTCCAGCCGTGAACATCGTCAATATAACCATTCCCATCATCATCAATCCCATTATTCGGAATTTCTCGCGAATTTGTCCAAATGCTTGAACTAAGATCTGAATGGGTAATGTCAACACCGGAATCAATGACTGCGATCGTGATCCCTTGCCCGGTATATCCTTGCGCCCAAACCTCTGGTACATTCAGCAAATCCGCTGCCCAAGTTGTAGCCGGAACCTGAGCAAAGGGCGCTTGATGAAGTGCTGCTCCTACTGCGATCGCTGCGTTGACAATTCCATACCCCGTCTCTGAACTATAGGTGGGTGGATGGGGTGTAAATTCTGATTGCTGAAATGATTGAATCTGCCAGTTGTTGAAGTGATCTAAGAGGATCGATCGCTGAAGTTGAAGCTGCTCGATTTCCCAATAGCCAGTCGTTCCAGTTTGACCCTGCTGCCATAGAATATCAGCGATACCATCTTGGTTGTAGTCGCTGATTGCTTTGACTTGCCAGTCGGACTCTGAGACAGTGGGGAGATAAACCCCCTGCTCTAACGTCATTTCGTTCATTTTCCAGATTGCAGTTTGTCCGGTTTGATCGTTACGCCACAATAAATCACGGTTTTTATCACCGTCAAAATCACCACTGCCAACAATTTTCCAGTTTGCATCCGCTACAGGTGTCGTATAGATTCCACAATTGATAGTCATGCGATTCATTTGCCAGAAAGCATTCTCTCCGGTGCGATCGTTGCGCCACAGTAGGTCTAAATTGCCATCATTGTTATAGTCCTGTACATCCGCAATTTTCCAGGCTAAATCGCTTACCGTTTCGATGATTCGCCCTGCTTCTAGGGTCATGCCGTTTAACTGCCAAATGGCGACTTCTCCAGTACTTTGATTGCGCCATAAGATATCGCGATCGCCGTCTTGATCAAAGTCTCCGATTCGCTGAATTTGCCAGTTCAGATCATTGAGCTTATAGAGATCAACCCGCTGTCCATTCGTTGTAAAGTAAAGCGAATTATCGCGCCGATCGCACCAAAGTAAATCAGGTTTACTGTCACGATCGTAGTCATAGAGATCAACGACTTGCAGATTCGGGTCAGCAACAAAGCTAGAAGCGGGATTAACAACGCTAGTTCCGGCGATCGTAAACCAAGAAGTTTCACCTGTTTTGAAATTTGAGGCAATCAGATCCGTCGGTTGAGTAATTGCACTCCAAGAAGGCGACCCTAAACTGCTTCCAGAAGCCATAGATTTGACAGTGCATCAGGAACGATGTCTCCAGAGTTCCCGCCTGACTTTGCCAAATCTTTGTAAAACGAGTGATCCTCGTCACGCTCAAACAGTAACTTTACAAGGTTCCTAGCAGCATTTCACCCAGCTTGAACAGACTTCGCCAGACTGTCCGTAATAAAATTCTTTCTTCCAAATCGGCGCACGCTGTTTCAAGGTATCGATCGCATATTTACAAGCTTCAAATGCTTCAGTTCGATGCGGACACCCGACAGCTACTAAGACACTAATTTCACCAATTTCTAATCGTCCAATTCGGTGATGAATCACAACATGAGTCACATCGCTCCAAGTCTGCCGAATTTCTGCTGCAATCTGTTTAAATACTTCGATCGCCATGGGTTCATAAGCTTGATATTCCAAATGTAACACTGAAAAACCTTCGCTATTGTTGCGAACCATGCCGCTCATGAGGACGATCGCACCGTTTTTAGCATCATCCGCTTGTTGATAAGCTTCATCAATCGATAAAGGTGCGATCGTGATGATCAAGCGATCGTTTGGATGGGCAGAAGTTGACTGAGAACCGAGCGAAGAAACTAGCATATCTTGCAAAACTCCTATGATAAGGTAAGCATACCAAGTTGCCATTCGGAGTTCCAGCATGACGGCGCAGCAACAACTGACTTCTTCTGAGGTGTTTTATCCAGACAGTGACGGCAAGCCAATGGCAGACAATACGAAGCAGTTTCGTTGGGTTGTTGTCGTTGAGCAAAATCTAGAATGACTATTTGCTGAAGATCCACACAACAGCTTCAGCAAGAACAGCAATGAGCAGGACAAGAGCAACAACGGGCAGAACGAGCAGAGCAGCAAAACCGAGAGATGGAACAGTTGCTTCAACAGTATCGCGATCGCTTTGGAGATTTAGACTAACATCACTGCAAGCGTCGCTTTTCGCTCTGATGTCGCATCATTTCAGCGATCAAAGCAAAACCACCCGATGTAATCATCAACACAACGCTAAGCGCATTCATATCGGGTCGAACGCTGGTACGGATGCGGCTAAAGATTTCCATAGGTAAAGTAGTCACGCCGCCACCCGCTGTAAAACTAGCAATGAGAAAGTCATCCATGCTGAGAACGAATGCTAAAAGACATCCTGAAACGATCGCAGGTGCTAATTGTGGCAGCAATACGAAAATCAATGCTTGAAACGGTGTTGCACCCAAATCTAAAGCCGCTTCTTCCAAATGTGGATTGAGATTCACCAACCTGGTTGAAACAACTAGCGCAACATAAGACAGGCAAAATACAACGTGAGCCGCTACGATCGTCCATAAGCTTAACGGCAGTGCGATCACCGCAAGGAATACCAAAGTCGCAACCGCGATCGCAATGTCAGGGATGATCAACGGTAAGTAAGCTACCCCTTGAAACAGTTTTTTACCGAAAAAGTTGTAGCGGGCTAGCGCGATCGCCATCAAAGTTCCAATCGCTGCGGCAATTCCAGTTGCCAAACTTGCGACCAACAAACTATTCCAAAGAGCAGATAAAATGCGGCTGTCTTGGAAAAATTTGACATACCAGGAAAGTGTAAAACCGCTCCACTGGGCACTATTGGGAGCTTCGTTAAAGCTATAAAACGTCAGAACTGCGATCGGCAAATACATAAAGCCAAACAACAGCAGCGTAAACCCAGCCAAATAGTGCATCTTAGATAGACTTAGCATTGTTGTCTCCGTATTTGATTAAGAGCGCGATCGCAAGACTCACTACCAAAATCAGAATCATGCTCAACGCCGATCCATAGCCCCAATTCTGCGTTGCACCGAGAAACTGATCGTAAACTAATCGCGCTGCGGTTCGGCTCGAAGTTCCTCCTAACAATTCTGGGTTGATAAAATCTCCAAGTGCAGTGATGAAAACCAATAAGCTTCCGGCTGCAATTCCTGGTAAACATTGTGGGACGGTGACTTTCCAGAATGCTTGCTGTGGTGTTGCACCTAAATCGGCAGCCGCTTCGAGTAGCGCTCGATCGAGTTTTTCCAATGAGGCGTACAGAATCAACACCATATAAGGTAGCAAGCTGTAAGTCATTCCGATCAAAACTGCGATCGGTCGATTCAATAAATCTAAGGCAGGTAAACCAACGCTAGTGAGAACGCTATTAAGAACACCTGTTCTGCGAAGAATACTGATCCAGGCATACGATCTCAGTAACGAAGATGTCCACAAGGGTAACGTAAATCCAATCAATAATAGATTACGCCAGCGTTTGGGAGAAAGCATCGCAATCCAATACGCCACCGGAAAGCCTAGAACCAAACAAGAAAGCATTGTGCCTGACGCAAACAGCAGCGATCGCCAAATCACCGGAAAGCTGTCGGGTTGAAAAATCCGCCAATAGTTATCCAGTCCTGACGGATTGACCACATCACCGGGGCGAATGTTGGGAACTAGGCTGAGTTGGAAAAGAATCAGCGTCGGCAAAATCAGCAGCAGCAATAGCCAAAGACCCGCCGGAGCCAGCATTAAAATGGGCTGTAACCAACGTGGCGAACTTTGTGAGGATTCGGAAACAGAAGACGCTTTCATAAATCAGGAGCAATGATTGGATACATAACGCGAATTTTTTAGCTGCTAGTCAGCTTTGTCCAATAGCGATCGTAGTTCTCCAAAACGGCTCGATCGAGCGGCGCAATAGATTCAGACTTCTTGATCGCGGTCACGGGTGGAAACAGACTGGTATTTGATCGCAAAGCTTTGGGAAGTTTCGCGATCGCAGCTTTGTTGGGAGTGGCGAAAAACAATCGCTCTGTGCTATTTGCTGCGATTTCCGGTTGCAGCATAAACTCAATCCAAGCATAAGCTGCATCTGGATTGGGAGCCGTTTTTGGGATGACCATTGTGTCGCTCCAGACCGAAGTTCCGCTGGCTGGAATCACATACTTTAGCTTCGGATTTTGATTCGTTGCGAGTACCGCATCGGATGAATAAACCATCGATAGCAGCAAATCTCCGGCTAAAAGCTGATCGCGCCAAGCATCAGTTGTAAAAGTTGCGATCGCAGGCTTTAACTCCTGTAAGCGATCGTAAGCTTGCTTCAGTTCATTGGGGTTCGTGGAATTGTAAGAATAGCCGAGCGATCGTAAGGTTGCTCCCATAACTTCGCGCACATCATTCATCAAAGTCATGCGCCGATTGAGTTGTTCTTTGTTTTGCCAAAGATAGTTCCAATCGATCGGCGCATTAGCAATCTTTTCACTGTTATAGAGCAGTCCAGTTGTGCCCCAACTCATCGGAACACTGTAGCGATTTCCAGGATCATGAACTGTCTTCTGGAAGCGCGGTAGTAGATTTCCTAAGCTCTCTAGGCGGAAGTGATCTAGCTCGCTCAGATAGCCAAGCTTGATCATCTGAGTGACTTTATAGTCAGACGGATAGATAATGCTATAGATACCTGCTTTTCCGGCTTGAAACGTTGCTAACATCGTTTCATTGGAATCAAACACATCGAACGTCACTTTAATTCCAGTTTTGGCGCGAAAACTATCAATCATGGCTTGATCAATGTAGTTCGCCCAAGTATAGATGTGGAGCTCATCTGAGGAAGTGGCGATCGCTCGATCGGTCTGAACTTTTGCTAATGTCCAGCCGCAGCTAGATAATGCAAAGCCAGAGAGTCCAGCCATTCCAGTTTGCAAGAACCGACGACGAGAGGCATGATAACCAGCCATTTGTGCCTCCTTAGGATTCGGGTAGAGCTAAACAATCGGCGGCGCTCCAATGCACATAGACCGGAGTATTTTCATTTGGCAAGGTCAATGCGGTCGGTTGACGGACTGTGAGGCGATCGCCCGATTTTAACTGCACCAAACAATGCACATGAGTCCCCAAATACATCACATCTTGCAATTGACCTTCAAAGCAGTTTGCTGTATCGGTCGGCGGAGCTAGAGAAAGCTGCATCTTTTCGGGGCGGACACTCACGATGACCCAGCCGGAGGTCAGGGAGTTCGCGGCGTTTTGCACGGTCATTTTGATCCCTGTTTCTGTCCGAATCCAGAGCGTGGCGGGATGTGCGCCTTCGATCTTGCCGCGCAGCAAATTGGTATCTCCGATGAAGTCTGCAACAAATGCAGTCTGGGGTCGATCGTAGATTTGCTCCGGCGTTCCAATCTGTTCGATCTTGCCTAAGTTCATTACCGCAATGCGATCGGACAATGATAGTGCTTCTTCTTGATCATGTGTCACCATCACGAAGGTAATGCCTAGCTCGCGATGCAACGTTGATAGTTCAACCTGCATTTCTTTTCGCAACTTCAGATCTAATGCGCCTAAAGGTTCATCAAGTAGCAATACAGCAGGACGATTGATCAATGCTCGTGCCACTGCGACTCGTTGCTGCTGTCCGCCGGATAGCTGAGTGGGAAATCGATTGGCGAGGCTTTCCAGTTTGATTAACTTCAGGGCATCTCGGACGCGATCTTGAATTTCGGAACGCGATCGCTTCTGGATCTTTAAGCCAAAGGCAATGTTTTCTGCAACGGTCATGTGCCCAAACAGGGCATAGCTTTGAAAAACGGTATTCGCAGGGCGCTGATACGGTGGCACGTTTAGCATTGAGCGATCGCGGATCAAAATATCGCCTGCGGAGGGTTGTTCAAAGCCCGCAATCAT
>DATJEM010000084.1:0-9141 GCA_035496615.1 Leptolyngbya sp. | reverse complement strand
CCAGAAATCTCAACCTCAACGGGTTTGACCTTCGATCGTGCCGCCAAAGTTGCTAAGATACGTGAGCTAACTTGAACCCCTAATAATGCCGCTATGCAAGCCCGCCGCATCTCCCGCGAACTGGCGCTTTTGAGCCTCAGTCAACTTCCTTCAGATCTCGAAAAAATCAATCAGCAGAAACTGCAAGATTTGGTGCTAGCATCGATTCGGACATTGGCAACCGAGGCGCGAGACAACTTAGAAACTGCGGCGGCTGAACTGCAACGCGGCGATGCCCAACTGCTCAAAAGCCAAACCCGTGCGGCAACCGTAGATAGCGCCCGTGCAATGGTACAAGACGCGATTTCGCTTGCCCAAACTGCGATCAATCGGCTCGGCGGCGCGATCGAGCTTCCCGAATTTCTTCAACTTGCCAATCAAGCCGAAGTTCGCGCCTACGCGATGGAAATCATGACGCGGCTTCAGGTCGAACGCATCCCCGTTGACCAACTGCTGAATGAAATTCTGGTCGATTGGAACTTGGATCGACTCGCGGCGATCGACCGCGATATTCTCCGCATTGCCACGACTGAAATGATGTTTCTTGGCATTCCCGATCGGGTCGCAATCAACGAAGCAGTAGAACTGGCAAAACGCTACAGCAACGAAGACGGACATAAGTTTATTAACGGAATTTTGCGCCGAGTCACGGAGTCGATCAACGTGCGTCGCTAATTTCTATTACAGTTAGATCTAAGCGATCTCAGGATTTTGGTATGGCGTTTAATTGGTTCAATCGGTTAAATAAAAAAGGCGAAGCGCAGCCGGAAGCAACTCCAACGGCTGAACCTTCTCCGATCGAAGATGCGACGACAGAAACAGCCAATCCCGAAGACGCGACAACCGAAGAAGATGCCCGGATCGCCAACGCCAGAGCGATCGTCGAAAATTTCCGGCGACGGCAGCAAGAAAAAGCGCAAGCCGAAGCACCCGTTTCAGCCGCGATCGCGGAAGCACCCGAAACTGTGGACGATGCGATCACGGCAGTTCAACCCAGCGAAGATGTAGACGACGCGACGATCGAGGCGACTGAACAAGCTGAAACCGGATTGAACGAACCGCTTGAAGCGGAACCCGCCGCGATCGAACAAGCTGAACCCGAACCGAGCGAACCGCTTGAAGCGGAACCCGAAACGCCGCAGCCTGCATTCCCGCTTTGGGCGCAAGCCGACAGCCAAGCTCGGCTTGAACGGCTAAGAGCGACCGCGATCATCGAAGAACCTGAACCTGTTGTAGAAGCGGATCAAACTGTAGAAGCGGAGCAAAGCGCTCTCGAAACTCCCGCGTTTACGATCGACGAAGGCTTTCTCTGGTCGGCTGAAGTGCTAGCGGCAATGGGACGACGGGCGGAAGATGTTTCGATCGAGGAAATTACCTGGCTCAAACGTCTGCGGCAAGGACTGGGCAAAACGCGGCGCAGCTTGGTAAATCAACTCAAAGCGATCGTCGGTAAAGGCCCGCTAAATCAAGATGCCGTTGATGAAATCGAATCGCTGTTGCTGCAAGCAGATGCAGGGGTAGAAGCCACCGACAAGATCGTCGAAGCCCTGCAAGCGAAATTGAGACAGGAAACCTTGCCACCGGATCAAGCGATCGCTTATCTCAAACAACTTTTACGCGACTTACTGGATCAGCCGCTGCAAGGATCTCACAGTGCATTCTTCGCCCCAGAGAAAGATACGCTAAATATTTGGCTGATTACAGGCGTGAATGGAGCCGGAAAAACCACTACGATCGGCAAACTCACCCATATTGCAACGAAATCCGGCTATAAATGTTTAATCGGCGCGGCGGATACTTTCCGAGCGGCAGCCGTCGAGCAAGTCAAAGTTTGGGGACAAAGAAGTAATGTCGAAGTGATTGCCAATCCGGGACAAAATACCGATCCAGCAGCGGTCGTGTTTGACGCGATTAGCGCGGCGCAATCTCGCGGCACAGAGCTTTTGTTGATCGATACCGCCGGACGGCTTCAGAACAAAAAGAACCTAATGGACGAATTGAGCAAAGTTCGCCGCATTATTGACAAGAAAGCAGCCAACGCCAAAGTCGAATCGCTGCTCGTTCTAGATGCCACATTAGGGCAGAATGGACTGCGGCAGGCGGAAGTATTTGCTCAAGCGGCTCAACTAAGCGGCGTAGTGTTGACCAAGTTAGATGGAACGGCAAAAGGCGGAATTGCTTTAGCCGTCGTTGAACAGCTTGGATTACCGATTCGCTTTATCGGAGCCGGAGAAGGAATTGAAGATCTGCGTCCGTTCTCTAGCTACGAATTTGTGGAAGCCTTAATTAGCGGTTAGCAAATGACTTAGCACCGGAAGATGTTGCCACAAGATCACAAATAGACCAAAGTTTAGGCGGCGATCCGGTTCTAAATCGAGGAACTGTGTATAATCAGTGCCAACTGCTCAGATAAGTTCGATCGTGCTTGATGCATCAGTAGAACTGATCTGCAAAGTTGGGACTGGATTGTCGCTTGATCCGAATGGTTCCGATCGCAGAAATGTTCGCTAATATTGGTGTTCATTGTCATCTTCTCTGTTCTCAACCCTCCCTACTTTCGCCTGAATGACTGCTGTGCCCCTTCCTCGTCCTTCTTCCCAACCCCCTGAGCGCAACAACTCAGGACCCGCCGATGTGTCACCCGTGTTCGCCCTCAAGGAACTCGTGGCACGTCTCAATCGGGAGCAGCATAAAATTCAAGATTTGCTCAGTTCATTAGGGTTTGCGCTCCGCAGTTTTAGCAACTTAAATCAATTTCTAGAACTGATTCCGCTGATGGCGAGCCGAGTGACCGATGCCGATGGCGGCGCGTTGATTTTGTTTCGCCCGAATGGTCAAGTGAAATTAGAGCGGCTACACTGCCAGGATGCGATGTGGAGCCAAGAGTTGCGGAAAGGGCTGGAAATTGCAACACGGCAAATTACCGCCTCTCTAACAGGACTATCGCCTACCGAGGCGATCGCGCGATCGTCGCAAGTCGTTGCGATGCTCGATCATCAGATCACTCGGCATTTGGGCGGAAATATTCAGATTTTCGGCACGGGAATTTTAGTCCGCAATAGCGAAAGAGGGCGGCTCTACGTCTTTAGTCGAGAATCGGATTACGCTTGGACGGAAACGCGCCAAAAGCTGGTGCGCCTCGTGGCGGATCAAACAGCAGTCGCGATCGAAAACGATGAACTCACGGTCGAACTGAAGAAGAAAGAGCGGCTCGATCGCGAACTAGAAATTGGAGCCGACATTCAGCTTCGATTGTTGCCGCGTCAATGTCCCACGATCGCCGGAATTGAACTTGCGGCACTGTGTAAAACGGCGAATCGAGTCGGCGGTGACTATTACGATTTTATTCCGGCTGATTATGGGCAAACTCGCAAATCGAATCCGGACAACTCAGATAGCAAATGGAGTTTGACGATCGGAGATGTGATGGGAAAAGGGGTTCCAGCGGGTCTGATTATGACGATGACGCGGGGAATGTTGCGGGCTGAAGTTCTCAATGGTCACTCTCCGGCGCGAATTTTGCAGCATCTCAATCAGGTGATGTATGCCGATTTGGAAAACTCGAATCGCTTTGTCACGCTGTTTTACTCGGAGTACGATCCGCAAACTCGCTTGTTGTCATATAGCAATGCGGCGCACAATCCACCCTTACTTTGGAAGGCGGCGACCAATACGATCGAGCGCCTCGATACGCTAGGAATGTTAATTGGTTTGGATCTCGAAACTCAATTTCAAGATGCCCAAGCGCAACTCGATCCGGGAGACATCATTATCTACTACACCGATGGCTTCACCGATGCGGCAAATCAGTACGGACAGCGCTTCGATGAGGAAAATTTGACCAGTGCTTTTCGCTGGGCATGTCAGCACTTTGAGCATCCCCAGCAGATTTTGAAGTATTTGTTTGACTGTGTGCAACAGTTTATCGGCGCAGGCAATCCCAATTCAGATGATATGACGCTAGTGGTGATGCAGGTGAAGCCGATCGATTGATACAAATTAATCTGTAAATGCGACAGACCCATTGGGTATGAGCATTCAGTTAGATCAACTGTTCCCTAGAACGATCAAAGGGTCTGGCAAGTCGCCAAACCCTGGAAATAATTGAGTCACTTAGTTGTACGGTGTAGCTGAAACAAGAAGCAACGGAATAAGGTGGACAAATTCACAAACGCTCTAATTAGCAACAACGCATCCAGTCAAATCAGACTGTAGTTTTCATTTGTTCTCGGCTTGTCTCAAATGAACCAATAAACTGAAGTGAACGAGACAAACTCTAAAGCAAATTGAAGGCTGATCGTAGTGTTGCTTTCTAGGATTTGCGAAACAGATAAAGCAGGAGACACAAGCTTTAATCTGGCTTGGAAGAAGGGTTTCAACTTCTTTTGTGTCTTGAATTTAAGATAGCATTGCTGCCTGATTTCGATCCTCCTAAGTTACCAAAGTTCATGGCATTTTACCGATCGCAACGATCGCAGCATCTATCGCAAAATTGCCGCCCAGGTCGCTCCCCCAACAACCCCATCCGCCTCTAGCCCAAACTTGCTTTGCGCCGCTTTTACTGCCGCTTCCGTTCCTGCGCCAAAAATTCCATCGGTCTCGCCTTGATAAACTCCGATCGCTCTCAACCGATTCTGCAATCCCCGCACCGCTTCCCCTTTCGCCCCCCGACGTAGAATTGGAAATTCTTTAGTCGCAGCGGGTTGAGTTGAGCGCGTTTCAGCAGAGGGAGTTTCAGTCGGGGTCGTTGGTCTAGGAGCCGCATTCGCAGCCACAGGCTCAGAAGTCGGGAACAATCGATTCCAAGTTGCCGTTCCCACAACTCCATCTGCCTCAATTCCTGCCGCCTGCTGAAACCGTTTTACCGCCTGATCGGTGTTTTCTGCAAATACTCCATTCACCGAGCCAGCAAAGTACCCTAACAGTTTCAAAGTGCTTTGGAGTTCAACCACATCTGTCCCTTGACTACCCATTCTAAGAATGGATCGAGTGGGAGTCTGACTCAATCCAGGGGCAATGAGACTCAGCGCAAACACCGCCGGGAGACTGAATAAAAGGAGCGATCGAAGAAAGCGAGTTTGCATGGGAAAGCGAAATTGAAGACGAATCATGGGACGCTATTTAAGAGAATAAGGTTGCAGTTCGGTCTGCACAAAACTGAATCAAAGCCGCGAGAATTTTACACTAGGTTTCGAGAAAAATCATGCAGTCTGCACTTCTCTATCGATTTCAAGCAGCAATGATGGGCGCGATCGTGGGAGAAACGATCGGCATTCAAGCCTCCGGGCGTGTTCCTCATCGGCGCTATTCACTCCAACACCTGATGCAGTTCTATGCTGAATCTTTGATTGATCCAAGTCGGATTGAGGATGCTGATGATCCCATTTTTCGAGAACTCTTGACTCCGGCGGAATCTGCGATCGCGCTGTTGCCGATTTTCCTGTTTTTTCATGAAGACTTTACCAAACTGCGGCACAATGTCCAAACGGTTCTCAACCTCTGGCAAAATCCCGCGCTTTCAGAGTTGGATATTTTGGCGATCGGGTATACGATTTCTCGATCGCTGCTCGAATCGCTCAATCCTCGCCGCTTCGTCACCTCAATGTTTGAAGCGTTGTTAGCGCCGCCCGAAGGAATTCCCAAACTCCAGCGGCTTCAGCAAGTCGAAACCATGGTGCAGCAGGGAATGGGACTCGAAGATGCAACCCAGTTAATTCTGACGCTGAGTGAAGCCACGCTCGGAGATGCCGCGATCGCGCTTTCGCTCTACTGTTTTCTCAGCACTCCCGCAGATTTTCGCGTATCGATTTTAAGATCGGTGCAAACTCGATATCAGGTTCTGGGCGTTGCGGCGCTAACTGGGGCAATTTCTGGGGCGTATAACAGCACGATCGGGATTCCGGCAGAATGGAGAGCGATCGTTTCACAAGCGGAAATTCCGCAGCTTTCCACGCGGTTGTTGGCAAGTTGGTCGGGAATGTATCACGTTGGGGCGGGAAATTTGGCGGTTGCGGCTCCTCAAGTGATGCGCCGATTTTGAACGAACACTCCGGTAATTTTTGCCGCAACAACGCTTGCTTTTGGGGCTAATCCCGGAGAAAGGGTGAGGAAAAACTCACCCTTAGAGCTAATCCGATCGTTACGAGCCGATCGCTGAAGCCAGTTTCGCTTCTTCTTCTTTCGACAGAACGCGACCTTCATCTTCAAACCCAGAGATACGATCGAAGTTCAAGTAGCGATATAGCTCCGCCGCAAACGGATCGATTTTTGCTGTCACCACGCTCATGTATTCTTCAACCGTTGGAATTTTGCCCAGCAATGCGCACACCGCCGCAAGTTCCGCAGAACCGAGATAGACTTGTGCGCCTTTGCCCATCCGATTGTTGAAGTTTCGAGTCGAAGTCGAAAACACCGTTACGCCATCGTCAACCCGCGCTTGATTTCCCATACAGAGTGAGCATCCTGGAACCTCCGTTCGCGCCCCCGTCGCTTGGAAAATCTCATAGATTCCTTCTTCTCGCAGATGTTGTTCATCCATCCGAGTCGGCGGCGCGATCCAGAGTTTCGCTTTGGCAACTCCCGCCCCTTCAAGGATTTTGGCGGCGGCGCGATAGTGCCCAATGTTGGTCATACACGAGCCGATGAAGACTTCTTGGATCGGATCGCCTGCACATTCGGACATCAGTTTGATGTTGTCCGGATCATTGGGAGCCGCAACGATCGGTTCTGTTAATTGATCCAAATCCACCTCAATGATGTCGGCATATTCGGCATCAGGATCAGCCGTTAGCAGATGCGGATCGGCTAACCATTCTTCCATTTTGCGAACGCGGCGGAGAATGGTTCGTGCATCCCCATAGCCACGGGCAACCATGTTTTTGAGCAGGGCAACATTCGATCGCAGATAGTTTGAGACGGTTGCGGTTGAAAGCGCGATCGTACAGCCTGCCGCCGATCGCTCTGCGGTCGCATCGGTCAATTCAAACGCTTGCTCTAGCTGCAAATCGGGCAGCCCTTCCATCTCAATGATTTTGCCAGAATAAACGTTTTGCTTGTTCTCTTTGGAAACGGTGAGCTTGCCTTGCTGCATCGCAACATACGGAATCGCATTCACCACATCGCGCAAAGTTACGCCCGGTTGCAATTTGCCTTTGAACCGAACTAACACCGATTCAGGCATATCTAACGGCATTGCCCCCAACGCTGCGGCAAAAGCGACCAGTCCAGAGCCAGCAGGAAACGAAATGCCCAGCGGGAAACGAGTATGCGAATCGCCTCCAGTTCCCACTGTATCCGGGAGCAGCATTCGGTTTAGCCAAGAGTGAATGATGCCATCCCCAGGACGGAGGGAAACGCCGCCGCGAGAATTGATAAAGTCGGGAAGCTCGTGCTGCGTTTGAAGATCGACAGGTTTTGGATAAGCTGCCGTGTGACAGAAACTTTGCATTACCAGATCGGCGCTGAATCCGAGACAGGCAAGTTCTTTGAGTTCGTCGCGGGTCATGGGGCCAGTTGTGTCTTGTGATCCAACCGTCGTCATGATCGGTTCACACGACGTGCCGGGGCGCACTCCGGTCAGTCCACAGGCTTTTCCGACCATTTTCTGAGCGAGTGTGAATCCTTTGCCCGTATCGGTGGGCGGCTGAGGACGCACGAACAGGTCAGAAATCGGCAATCCCATGGCTAGGCGGATTTTGTCGGTTAAAGTGCGTCCGATCAGCAAGGGAATTCGACCGCCTGCCCGCACTTCATCCAAAATCGTGTCCGGCTTCAGCGTGAAGGTTGAAACGATTTCGCCCGCTTCGTTTTTGATTTCACCTTTGTAAGGATAAATCGTGATCACATCGCCTGTATTCAAATGCGTTACATCACATTCGATCGGTAAGGCTCCTGAATCTTCGGCGGTGTTGAAAAAGATCGGAGCAATTTTGCCGGCGAGAATATAGCCGCCCGATCGCTTGTTGGGCACAAACGGAATATCGTCGCCGATGTACCACAGCACCGAATTAATCGCAGATTTGCGCGATGAGCCAGTGCCGACGACATCCCCGACATAAGCGATCGAATGTCCTTTTTGTTTGAGTTGGGCGATCGTGTTGAGTGATCCAGGCTGGCGCGTTTCCAGCATTGCCAAAGCGTGAAGCGGAATATCGGGGCGCGTGGTGGCGTGAGTCGCAGGCGAAAGGTCGTCCGTATTCGTTTCACCCGGAACTTTAAACACCGTTACGGTGATCGCTTCCGGCAATTCGGCGCGGCTAGTAAACCATTCTGCATTTGCCCAAGCGGTTAAAACTCGTTGAGCATACGAATTGCCATTTTCTGCCAGTTCTTGAACATCGTGAAAGGCATCATAGACCAGCACCGTTTTGCTCATCGCAACGGTCGCCGTTTCCGCAATTTCAGCATGGGGTGAACTCAGCAATTCGATCAGCGATTGGACATTATAGCCGCCCATCATTGTGCCTAAGAGTGCAACCGCTTCTTTGGGGGAAATCAGCGGACTGGTGACTCTTTCGTGGGCGATCGCGCTCAAAAATCCAGCTTTGACATATGCCGCCTGATCGACTCCCGGCGGAACGCGTTCGCGCAGCAGCGTCAGTAGAAACGCCTCTTCACCGACAGGCGGCGAGATCAACAGGTCACACAAATCCGAAGTTTGTTGGGCACTCAGGGGCAACGGGGGAATTCCTAGAGCCTCTCGTTCAGCAGCCTGTTGGCGGTAAGATTCAAGCATATTTGGAGTTCGTAGAATGATCAGCAGCGGTACAACTTTATCGTTGATCTAGTCTAGAACTTTAGCGGAAAGGTTGGACAAAGCAGAAATTTTAGCGATCGTTTCTCAAGAAAATGCTGACATTTCAACTCTTTTGTGGAATTTCGATCGGTTCTGGTATCACCTCTTACTAAAGTCTGTAGCTCAATCCGCTAAGGTTACAAGTCTGTGATTCAGGTTCTAACTTCATGCGCCTAGAGCAATTGCAGGCATTTTTGGCGATCGCGGAAACCGGAAGCTTTCAACAAGCTGCCCGCAAATGTGCTGTGACCCAATCGACGATTAGCCGACAGCTTCAAGCATTAGAGGCAGATTTGGGCTTGCCGCTG
>DATJEM010000083.1:0-3992 GCA_035496615.1 Leptolyngbya sp. | reverse complement strand
CGATCGTGCCTCCGAGCGCCATCGTGCTAATGATCATGAACTTCTGGGGCATTCCGATTTGCCACTGCACTACATAAAACCCCACCGCAACCACGATCGATTGATGCAGCAAATAGAACGGATAGGATGCTTCGCTGGCGTATTTCAGTAAGCGATGAGGAGCGTTGAGATACGATCGAGCCACACTGAGCAAAGCGAGTACCCAACACCAGCTATTAACGCCTCGGAAGCCTTGATAAGCCATGTATGCTAGTGAATAGCTTCGGAGTGGAACTGTATCGGTGATCCAGAGTCCGAAGAGAATCGACATCCCGCCGATCGCAGCCGCAAAGATCAGTGGTTTTTGTCGATCGACGCTCTGCCACAATTGCTGATTCACAAAGAAAACATAGCCATAAATAAAATAGCTGAGATAAAGCAAGACATTCGCCCAATCATCGTAAAGGTTCTGAAACCCAATCCAGCGGGGGCGAAAGAGAGCTTCGATCAGCGCTAAAGGGATGGCTAAGTAGAACATTGATTCGACTCGTTCTAGTTTCAGTGCGTTCAGCGTTTCGGTTGCTTGCCGTAGCCATCCCAAAATCGGCAAGGCAACCAGTGATAACACAAAAAGATAAATCACAAACCAAAGATGTGCCCACTCAAAGTTGCCAGCGGGACGAATACCATTGAAGAACTGAGGATAGAACTGAAAATAGGAGCATCGATCGCCTGAAGCCTGACGGAGATGATAGTAAACTTGGGGCGGGACTAAGGTGAGTGTGCCAAATACGAAAGGAATCAATAACCGCTGAAATCGCTCCTTGACATACTCTCCAGTCGTGCGGACTTCTAGCGAAAACCAGGTCGCAGATCCCGACAAAAAGAAGAACAATGGCATATGCCACTGATGCACAAACAGAATGAAAAGCGTCGCGATCGAACTAGCATGAGAATCTACAACATAAAACGTCCCGAGATCACCTCGATAAAAGATAGCTGCCGTATGATAGTAAATCAGCAGTAACACCGCCAAAACGCGCAACCAGTCTAGATCGTAGCGTCTGTCCAAGTTTTTCATTCAGCTTTATCTAACGGATAACGATGCTGCTTTCTCAATAACTTTCCCCAGCTTGCACTGTAAGGATGAACCAGCGGAGTCGGTTGCCCGTCGTGAACGATCGATCGGTCTTCGTTTGCCCACTGAAATAGACCGCCTTCTAGATTAAGAGCATTTTGAAAGCCTTGCTGCTGTAGTTTTTGAGTCACCTTTGCGCTTCGGTAGCCGACTGAGCAATAAACGATGATTTGCTGATCTTTTGCAACATTCTTTAGCACTTCTGCATGAGCCAAGTCAGAATCCATTTCTAGCTGCTTTGCGGCTGCAAGATGGCTAACTGCGTATTCTGCCTCGCTTCTAACATCCAAAATCAGCGGTTGAGGGTGTGCGGTCTCTTGCAATTTCTGGGCAAGTTCTACGATCGACATTCGCGGCACATCAGGAAACTTGAGGCGAATGAGAGCTTTGACAAGATTGAGTAACACTGATTATTAAGTAATTGGTGAGTAATTGTTGAGTGAATATGATGCAAGACTCATGCAAGATAGAACGACTGAACTAAGATTGAATCAGCGGCAATCGAACTGTGAACGTCGCGCCTTGATTTGCGCCAGCACTCTCCGCACAAATTGTTCCATTGTGCAGTTCTACTAAGTGACGCACGATCGCCAGTCCCAATCCCAACCCATCTTTGGTTCGAGCCAAATCGCCTGATGCTTGTGTAAATCGATTGAAGATATGCGGTAAGAATTCTGCATCAATGCCCTTGCCCGTGTCGCGAACGATCATTTCCACGATCGCGCTATCATCCGCAGCGGTTCCTAAGCTGACGTAAACCTTGCCACCGTTGGGCGTGAATTTCACCGCATTGGTTAATAGATTCGTTAGAACTTGCTGTAATCGTTGGGGATCGCCCGTTGTCGTACCGATCGACCGCTCAATCTGCGATCGCACGCTGATTGCTTTCGCTTCGGCAGCGATTTGAATGTTCGCGATCGCACTTTCGACGATTTCAACCAGATTTACCGGAGCCAGGCTGATGCGAAGATCGCCGCGAATCATCCGAGAAAGGTCAAGTAAGTCTTCGATCAGGTGTGATTGAGATAAGGCATTGCGCTCGATCGTTGCCAATGCCCGATTTGTGACTGTTGTATCGTAAGTCCGGGCTTGCAGCAGTTTCGCCCAGCCCAAAATCGAATTGAGCGGTGAGCGCAACTCGTGGGAAACCACGGCTAAAAATTCATCTTTGCGACGATTGGCAGTTTCGGCTTCAATCCGAGCCGCTTCTGCTTTGGCGAGTCGCTGTTCTCGCTCTTGAACAACCTGTTTGGGGTAGGCGATCGATTGAGCCATACCCAAAATCTGATCGGGCGTTCCGTTGGGCGATCGATGAAACACTACGGCTTGAGAATTCAGCCAGCGCCATTCCCCGTCCGTGTTTCGCATTCGATATTCAAGCTCAAACACTTGATGATCACGCGCCGTTCTGAGTTGAAAAATGGGCGTTGCATAATGGATATATGAATTGAGGTCATTTTCCATGCAGTGCCCTGAATGCCAGTCTACTCACATCCGTAAGAATGGAAAGAAGAAAGGTAAACAGAATCACATTTGCGTCGATTGCAGGCGACAGTTTATTGATAGCTACGACCCGCCGCAAGGGTACTCGGATGAAATCAAGCGGGAATGCTTGCTGATGTATACGAATGGCATGGGATTCCGAGCGATTGAACGCGTGAAAGGGGTGCATCATACCACCGTGATTTACTGGGTGAAGCAAGTCGGAGCAACCTTACCGGATGCTTATGACCCAGACAAAAGCCCGGAAGTCGGTGAACTCGATGAACTTGAAACCTTTGTCGGTGCTAAAAAAACAAAATCTGGATTTGGACAGCCGTAGACCATTTTAGATCAGGAATTTTAGGCTGGGTACTCGGCGACCATAGTGCTGAAACCTTCAAGCCGTTGTGGGAAATTGTCAAACAGTGGCAGTGCTATTTCTATGTCACCGATGGCTGGAGCGTCTATCCAGGCTTCATTCCAGACGGTGATCAGATTGTCAGTAAGACCTACATGACACGAGTTGAATCTGAGAACACTCGGTTACGGCACTATCTGGCTCGACTGCATCGCAAGACCTTGTGCTACTCAAAATCCGAGGAAATGCTGAGACATTCGATTCGATTGCTACTGCACTACCTCAAATTCTGGGATGTGCCTATCCCAGGTTGATTCATACTCTTATTCAGCAACGCCTAGGTTTTCTTTAGGAAGACAGCCAGAGACTAGCCCTCGAACTTCCGTCAAACGACACACTTTATCTATACAGCAACCGTAGTCCTTGAAACCGGAGTAAGACCACGTGATTAGTGGAGTCGCCCTACACAAAAATTCTGAGGGGTGGAAGTTCGCCAGTGAAGCCGCCCTCGAAAAATTCATCTGGGGAAATCTCCCTCAAATGTTTGGGGTCACTCCGCTCAAACAGCAGCACATCGCGAATGGGGAGATCTGTGACATCCTTGCGGTGGATGGTGACAGAGGGTTAGTTGTGCTGGAGTTAAAGAATGCTATCCCTCTTTCATCACTCTAGGCAGATGAAAAAGCACGGCTTGGCGAGAAATGATTGAATTTTCGCCACCCTTCAAATTGATTCAGCACTGCAATCAACTGAGAGAAACCACACTCTAGCTCTGGAAGCTCAAAGATAGACAACCAAGCCTTCAACCAGCAAAAACAAACATACGGTTGAACCACTAAGCGAAGATTGTGCAACCGACTTGTCCAACTGCTCGAACGTTGCCAGCAGGAATGTTCCTGGAACTTTTCGAGTAAGGGATCTGATGAAAAGTTATTGTCTGAACTGAGTCCACCGAACTGTAAGCTCACCAGCAGGTAAGCACTGCTGACAATCTCCCACCAGCGTTCAATCTGAGCGTACTGTGTGACGCGATAA
>DATJEM010000082.1:0-12501 GCA_035496615.1 Leptolyngbya sp. | reverse complement strand
GATGAGCAAGCCGCTCGATTGTTTGTCTTTCCAAATCGCTAATTTTCCAATCCAGCTTAGACAACGGCATTCCTAGCGCATCTTTTTGGTCTGAGAGCGTTACCCGGCTTTCACGATCGGGAATTTGCTCAACCAGAGAATAGATGATCACAGACTCATTTTTCTCGATCGGAGGGCGATGTTTCACCCACAGTCGATAAACCCCGTGCAGCATTGTCAGCGGTTGGCTTAGAACTGTCAGCGCATCCTGAACTGCCGACTTTGTGAGTTTCTTTTGTTTGATCGAAGGCTTCAATCGCTTCAGTGCAGTCCAGGGATCATCCTGTGCCGCCGTTGGCAGTAAAAATGCGGCTGCATTTAGAAGCTGCTCTTTTTCCTGAAGTTCTGGACTTAAAGCAACGCCGTGCAGGTAAAAACTCCGCTTCTCTCCATCTTTCAGCCAGTAAGCATCAAACCGACCTTGGACTTTCTGCGCCACCTTCGGCTCATAGCTGCCGATCGTACTGCCTACATGATCCATCAAAAACCGCCCCACTGTATCATTTTGATTGCCGACTCCCGCTGGAAGAATTCGGTTAGAGGCGAGCAGCAGCCGAGCATTTTCGATTCCACCACAGCACAACACTACCGCTTTTGCTTTGATCAGCGCGCGCTTTTTCTCCAACGTACTCACCTCAACGGATTCGAGTCGTGTTCCCTGCTGATTTGTGTTCAGGTGAGTCACATTTGCGTGCAGCAGAAAATTGATGTTAGGAGCATCAGTGGGGAAGTGAGAACCAAACCGCATCGGTTCTTTGTTGTCTCTAGAGACTTTGCTAAATTGCCAAAATTGAGGTTTCAGCAACTTCAAATCGAGTGCCTTTTTAGGGGGAGAAACTTTGAATAGCTTCCAGAGTCGCTCATCATAGCAGTTCGATTCTAATCCCAAAATCTCGCGCGCTCGATCGAGATAGCTGTCTAACTGTTTTAGATCAATCGACCATCCAGAATAAGGAACCCAATCGCGCTGCTGAAAATCGATCGGATCAAAGGGCGTACAGCGACCCATCCAAGTATGAGAACTGCCGCCAAAAATCCGATTCCGCACGAGATTTTGCTGCATTACTCGCGGAAATCCAACACTTTCGATCTCATACAAAGATTGAGTATCTGCTTCTTCTTTCAGCCCTCCACTTTCTACAACCCAGACTTTGACTTCTGTACCGATGAACTCTTTGGCAATTGATAGCCCAGCAGGGCCGCTCCCAATAATGCAGAGGTCTGTCTCAATGATGGAGTTGCTTTCAAACTCTCTTAAATCGTTAAATTTCAACCTAACTTTCTCCATGATTAAACTGATATCAGGTCGATAAAGTCGTGAATGCTTCAACTTGCTTGAGCGATCATCGAAAAGGCAACAAAACCGACGAACTCATCTCTCTAACGATCGCGAACTGCCTTCTACACACCCAACGCAAGAGCCTTGATCAAGCTGACAACCCCGCTGGCTCTAAGCGCACCTGTCGCTTTCTCAAGCATTGGGAATCGATCGAACCATCTGGGAGTACAGTCGCTCCGAGAGCTTCGCTGAACTGCAAAGCTGGGAATCGCTTTGAGACGGAGAAAATCGTCCTCGTCACCCAAATTTTTCAGCACGCCATCTGGAAAGCGGGTTCCAGGACAATCCGGCGATAGAGACAAAACAGATTCAAAAGCAGCAATGAGGCGATCGAAGGCTTTGGCGTTTACAGCATAAAAATGCGTCCCAATCAGAATCTCCTGTGTCGGCTCTAGCGTAGAAAACTTAGGATTTCCGGGCTGGGTCAGGTCTCCAGGAAGGTTTCCGAGCCGAAGGTATCCAAACAAGACTAAATCCCAGTGATGCTCTTGGAGTTGCTCGACCAATCCTGCCTCACACTGCTTGAAATGTTCCGACAGCGCTAAGTCATCTTCAAAAATCAAGACGTTTCTAAGTCCGAGCTGCTTGGCTTGCTTGTAAATGGCAAGATGACTCATAAAGCAACCACGAAGCCCAATCGACTGAAAGCCCTCAGCACTCTCTACTTTCACTGCCTCAAAGAGTTCAACTTTTCCAGGTTGCAATGGCATTCCTGCGCGGTTTAGCTCTTGCTCAATTTGTTTTCGGCGATCGAGGCGCTCAGGCAAGTTAATCACGTACGTGCGGTCGAAGAATTCTGTAAACTTCATAACATCTGAAATTCCAATTCGGCAGGATTACGTAGGTCAATTTACGCATTTTTTGCCGTTGAATATATAACTTGCTGCCCGTAACACACGCAAGTTTTATTTTTTCTTTATTCCAGCTTTAAAGTGATTAAAATTGTATTGATTCTTCCGGATCACGGCTCACGAATTTTGAGCGAGGACGATCGATAAGTTTTTGTACTCAATCTGACTGAATTACTTGAAATCGTAGGAGCAGGAAATTTATCTCGTTTTGATTAGGCTTGAGCGAGTAGGATCTCTTGTATTGCAGTCGTCTCAGACTGGGCTGGCTCAAACAGGATCGGAAGTTCAATCCAGAATGCTGCTCCGTTTCCGGGTTCTGATTCACACCAAAAAGCGCCTGCGTGCTTATCAACTACAACTTGATAACTAATGGATAGTCCGAGTCCCGTTCCTTTACCAATCGGCTTTGTGGTGAAAAATGGATCAAAAAGCTGCGCTTTCACTTCTTCAGTCATCCCGGTTCCATTGTCCGCAACACAAATTAGCACATGGTTTGCTTTTGTTTGGGTTGTAATCGAAATTTTGCTTGGATTCGCCTGAATTTCTGCCAGCGATCGCTGCATATTGTAGCTTTCTAAAGCATCGATCGCATTGCCAATCAAATTCATAAAAACCTGATTCAGTTGTCCTCCATTGCATTCAACCAGCGGCAGATCGCCGTACTGCTTGACAATCTCGATCGCGGGATTCTGAGAATTTGCCTTTAGTTTACTTTGTAAAATCAGCAGCGTGCTGTCAATCCCATCATGAATGTTAAACGGTTTAACTTCTACTTCATCCAGTCGAGAGAAGGTTCGCAAAGAAGTCACAATATCCCGAATTCGATCACATCCCACTTGCATCGATCGCAAAAGCTTGGGCAAATCTTCTAGCGTAAATTCTAGATCGCTTTCTTCTAAGTACTGCTGCAACTCCAGGGGAAGAGGCTCTGGATAGTACTTTTGATAGAGCTGGATCAGTTCGACTAAATCTTTGATATAGTCCTCTGCATATTGTAGGTTGCCAGAAATAAAGCCAACCGGATTGTTAATTTCATGAGCAACACCTGCGACTAGTTGCCCCAGGCTAGACATTTTTTCGGTTTGAATCAGTTGCGCTTGTGTTTTCTGCAGATCGGTCAGCGTTTGTTCTAGCTTGCGAGCTTGCGCTTCTGCGATCGTTGCTAAATTTTCTTTGATTTGTAGGGCAGACTGTAGCTGCGATCGTTGTTTGGTTAGTTCATTTGTTAGCTTTCTTGTGTCTAACAAAGCTAAATTTTTTGATTGTAGTAAAAACAAGAAATCAACAACTGGATCATGAATTGCAAAATCTTTCAGTTTCAGCCCTAGAGGTTCTAAGCTCTTCGTATCGGTCACCCAGGGGGAACCCAAGAAAATAATCACTTCAGGATCATCGAGAGCAATCATCTGCCCTTTCAGGTACATATCATTGTGAACTGATTGGAGCAAAAACAGAGATCTTTCATGCTTCTTGATCGCTTCGATTTCGCAAGTTATTTTGGGACGACTGATGCGGAAATGTTGATCGAATCCGCTGTTGAGCAACTCGATCGGACTAATTCTTTGAATCACTTCTCCGGCTTGAACAATTTGCCGCTGGTGATTCAGCACAAGGTGAAATGGAAAAAGCTTGGAAAGCAATTCGGGTGTGAGACTCAAGTTGAATGCAGTCATGGCTTTAGCAAAAGAAGCAAATTGATCTGAGAAGAGGTTTCCGACAAGTTACTTCAGTCCTGGTCTTTGACGACTCGATCGAGAAACCTTGAATAGAGCTTCATGTTTGAGCAAAAAGCGGACTTGAACAACTCAGGTTTTAGACAAGCTGAATCGCAAAAGACCTAAGGGTAGTGAGAGATGAAATGGGACAAAGATGCTTGAAAAATAGGTGATTATCCTTTGGTAGATTTCGCATCGTTAGAGTAGAAATCAAACTCAGGGGTAGGACAATATTATCGTGAGCAGAATCTCTCAGGGCTGCAATCAGCCTTTCAGCAAGAAAAAAGAAGCGTATCGGCAATTCGCCTAGCTCTCCTTGTATTTGACAAAAAACACATCGTGATCTGCGCCCGCTTCTCGGCTTTGCGTTTGCACCACATCTACTTCTGTATCGAATCGATTTCCTAACCCTTTCACTAAACCGACGACCATTGGCGTAAGACCTTCGCGCTCCGATCGATAATGCAACTGCAATGATTGATCTTCCCCGCCCGTACACTCAAAGGAAGGAGGTTGTAGATTCGGAAAACTGATCCCAACACGAGCATGAAGATTGTCTAAGTTTTCCAAAAATTCGGGCAGATTTTCGCCGCTCATTTCCAGCAGTTCGCCATACCCTTCTTCAGCCGTGTACGTGACCCAAAACTCTCCGAAAGCCTGCATAATCTCAGCGCTAGAGGAGCCTAAAACATGGCTGGCAGCTTTCACCAATCGATGGGTTAAATCGTCAGGATAGCCTTCCATGCTCATAAAAACATCATCTTGCACATCAGCTTGGGTTTTGATCTGTGTCCAAGTCTCTTCACCAAAGTGAGAGCAGACCATATCGTGAATTGCTTTGTTTACAAGTCCGTACATTGCTTATCTCCTAACGGTTAGATTATTAATTCTATAAACTATAATTCCCTCAGAGATAAGCTATATACCATCTCTAAGGGAACTCAGTCTAGCAATGACTATCAAACTCTAAACGATCGCCAGCACTCGCCGCTTTTGAGCCATATCTTCGGAAGACACAGAAATTTGACGCTGAATTCCATCGAAGAAATTCGATCGAGCATCCATTGCCTCAAGAACGGCACGATTGACTTCTGTTGCCGCGCGATCGTCCTGGATTCGAGTTTCTATTAAAGCTGCCAAATTCGCTGCATGGCTATCATCTACGCTGATATGCACATCAAAGAAAAGCAGATCGTCCTGCGAGAATGTTGCCGCTCCTGCGATCCCTGCATAAAGCTGACGATACAGCGCGTTGACAATTCCTTCTGACGCAAAGCAAACGGCTCCCAATGCTGCTACATATCCATACTGATGCGGTAGAGCCAGGTAGGTTGCAATCATCGCTTGAGTTTCAGGAGCAGTAGCAGTGTTCGCTAATGTTTCGTCGTCCATTCCTAGAGCGCGAGTAAATCGGCGAAATAGCTCTGGGTGCGCCAAGTTTGCGTCTCCTTGTCCCATCTCATCAAATAGGTTTTCTAAAATGACGCGCTGGGCGCTTTCATCTGGACAATGAGCCAAGATTCCCGCCAAAATTCGGTTGAACTCTTTGGAGAATTTGTACATTTGTACAGCCAGAATTTTAACTTCTGAGAGCGTTAATTCTTTAGCCTTGCAGTGTTGCAAAAACGGATGATTCCAGAGCGGATGAATCTGAGTTTGGTGAAGCAAAGATTGAAGAAAAGGAGAAGAATCAATTTTCATCGTGTTACTTGAATTGCTAAATGGAGTGGAATGTCAAGCAGTGGAGTAAAGAATGCTTCATCGATCACAAGATGCTCTGGCAAAACCCGCAATTCTTTCAGAATAGGGAAAGTCTGAAATTTAGCCTGCTGTAGAGCATTGAAATAGTCTTCTAGTGTTTTGTGAACGAGTTGGACATCTAGCGAAGTTCCATCGCGTCTCCAAATCTTGCCGGGGAACTTTTGATCGCGATCGCTGAAGTAGCTAGTTTCTGCAACCTGAAAGAAGAAAGGATATGCAGGTTCGCGCATGAAAGGGAAAGCGGGATGAGGCACGCTGAAAATGAAACGACCACCGGGACGCAAAACGCGCCTTACTTCAGCCAGACATTGCTGCATTTGAGCGATCGTTAAGTAGTTGAACAAGAAGACAGCGACTACGAGATCGAACTCTTGATCAGCAAATTGGGGTAGATGAGTCGCACACCCAGCGTTGTACGTGATGCCATAGCCGTCTTTTTCGTCTTGAGCTTGTGCTGCTTTGATCATGGCTTCAGACAAATCAATGCCGTCAAGCTTGCTAGCTCCGCGTCGGTGTAGTTCTCGACTGCAATAGCCCTCACCGCATCCTAAGTCCAGCACTCGCAGTCCAGCGATCGGCTCACACAATTCTAGAACGGCGGGACGAGCCGTAAAGTCAGACAGTGAAGTGGGTTCTCCTCTCACCCAACGGACAGCGGTACGATTGTATAAATTTTGGGTTGAATGATCTTGTGTGAGCATGGGGCTTCTCTACAGTTTTTGATAGAAACCAAAGCAACTTTTTTGTTTCTAAGTCGCGATTTCTTTTAATGTTCTAACAACTGGCTCTCTTTTCTTTGAACGTTGAAAATACTGAATTTATATAAAGATTGCTTCATCGATCGTCTTGTTTTCTTAGCCATTTCTTGAAGGTTAGAAATTCTTGCTTCATATTAGAAAGCTTTTAACTAAGCTTCTTTAGATTCGCTAAAACTTTAGTGTTTGTACTGACAAAAAACTTCCAAAATTTATCTTGAATAGGATAAGTTCGCCATGAATGCTTTCGTTAGGAATTGCTTGAATTCATTAATTCAAAAAAGTTCAATCGATCGCAAAGCGTTTGTGCGTTTTCGCTTCGTAACTTAGATTGTCTTGGAGAAATAGTTTGGAAAGCTTAATGATGCCATCTGCTGTTCAGTTCACTCCTGAACAAGCAATGATGTTCTCTGAAATGGGAGATAAATTGTTCAATGAACTCGCCAATCGCATTGCCACCGCACATCAATATCGATTACTGTTTGAACACAAGCTTAAGCCCGAATTGTTTGAACAGATTCAGCGGGCGGTTGCTGGGTATGTATCTGCCTGTCTCGATTGTTCTTTGATCCGGTCTGAACAAGAGATGGTAGAACGCCTGATGGCAGTGAGAGGAAAGTTAGCAAATCATACTGGAACGGGGTTGTTGATGCCGAAGCGCGAACAAGCGTTGGCATTCAATTTGGTGCAGAAGAGTGTAGCAGATGCCTTTTCTCAACTCGGTGCGAATGATCTGATTGATGCGGTCGATTTGCCTGTGAATGTTCGCATGGTCTATGGACAGATGAATCCTGCAAATTTGAAGCTGCCGTTTACGAGTACCAAGCTGCACAGTGATGTTTGGGCAGGGGTGCATCCAGATGCTGTTGTGGTTGTGCTGCCTGTATTTGGCGATATCGACAACATCACGATCGAGGCGGGTGAAATGCCGCGTGAGATGGAGCTTGAAGCAATGCGAGTGATGTCAGATTTTGATCAAGGGCGTGACATTCCCAAAGTCGTTTCGTATGCGAATGCCAAACTACAACATGGGACAGTTTACTTTAACGATGCGCGAGGGCTTCACCAGACGGTGAGACGGGTCTCTGAAGGGGTTCGCATTTCGATCGATTTCCGGTTTCGTAGAAAGTTCAATCAGGACTATCGCGATATGATTCCAGCGGGAGCAATGGATCGCGGAATTGAGGAAGATCACTGTATTCCTTATGAGGAATGGCTCAAGGTCGGGCGGGAGCGAATGATTGTGTTTGATGGAACAATGGCAGAAGCGGAGGCAATTCGCCAAAGTTCTGCGTCAGTGCCGCTTTACACGAAAGGCTATCGTGTGGTTGATCTATTTCCAACTCGCTAGATCACAGCCACTTAGTAAAATAGCATCGGCAACTTTCCACTGATGCTATTTTATCGGTAGTTTGAAGGCTCTACGATCGTTGCATCTGTTCCTGTAATAGCTGCTGCGCTCTCGGCTTGTACAACAGATAAAACAGGGCTTCAGTGTACCTCAACAGATCCTCGCGGTTTTCCTGCGAAGTATAGTTCCAAAAGCCGTAGATCTTTGCAAGCGATAACAGTCGAGTGGTGTGAATTTTCCAGGTGTAAGTACTATAAACCCGATCGATTCCTGCTCTTGAAATTTCGCTCCAGTACTTCGGATCGCGATCGCACTTGTCCAAAAACTCTAAAACAACTGCTGCAACTTCTTCGGGATTTGTTGGATTGATGTAAAAACCGTTTACTTGATCTTGAATGATTTCAAGCGGTCCGCCAAATCGAGTGGCAAACGTTGGCAATCCAGTGATCATCGATTCGAGAATGGTCAAACCGAAAGCTTCAAATAAGGCAGGCTGTACAAAAATGCCTTGTCGATCGGCAATCACGCGATAAACTTCTCCGGTGTCAATTTTGGGCAAACGTACACCCAGCCAGCGAATTTTGCCTGCAAGACTGTATCGATCGATCAGTTGATAAAGCTTCTCGATTTCGCTGATTTCTTCGTGATCGGTTGAATCATCAGTTCGCAGTTTCCCAGCAATCAAAATCAAATTACAGCGAGATTGAAGCGCTTCGCTTTTTCCGTAAGCTTCTACAAGTCCGGTGAGATTTTTGATCCGATCAAGCCGCGCCATTGAAAACAAAGGTCGCTTATCAGGATTATCGAGCTTGCCGTAAATTGAATCTGAATCGTCATCCGTGAACAAGAGATGCTCTAGTCGTTCTCGATCGTTCAGCAATCGATCTTGAGTCTGCGTAAATGGGAAAAAGACAGCCTCATTCACGCCCGGAGGAACGACGTTAAATTTAGGACTAAACAAGTCAATACCATCGACCACATGATATAAATCTGGCATCGTAAACGATTTGTAAGATTCATATTGCCCAACACTATCAGGCGTTCCGACAATTTCTTGATACGTGCTGCTGATAATGAAATTCGCGGCGTTCATCGCAATTAGATCTGCTGTAAATTGCAGTGAGAAATGATATTTCTCCTCCAATTCCTGCCAGTAAAGGTTGCTGAATAAATATTTTGATTTCTCCAGCGCATGCGCCACGATGCAGTAGGTTACGTTCAGCCGCCTTGCTAGTAGAAATGCCACCAGATTTCCGTCTGAATAATTTCCGATAATCAAATCAGGATTGCCCTGAAACTCGGCTCTTAGTTCTCGTTCTGCATCGATCGCAAAGGTTTCCAAATACGACCAAATCTCAAATCGAGACATCCAGTTTTGAGTCATTTTCGGATTAAATTCGCGAAATGGAACTCGCAAAATCCAAGCATCCGTTGTTCCATGAATTTTCTCAAGCCGCTGGTTACAAAGCGTTCCATCACTGTTTGGAATCAATCGAGTTAAAACGATAACTTTCGGACTTACATCTAATCCAGCAAGGGCGAGATCCTCTTGCAATTGTTTCTCTAAACTTTTGACCTGATCCAAAATGTAAACAATTTGTCCACCTGTGTCAGGTCTCCCCAAAACGCCTTCTTGTCCAAACCAGCCATGGACTGAAGCAATCGCCACTCGGAAAATCATCGGAATTCTCGAAATAAATGCTTCTAATGTTTGATGATCTGGCGAATCAATCAACTGGTCTAAAATCTCTAACGTCTCTTTCACCCGTCCTGCGGTGTTGCCCCAACCCGGCTCAAATCCAAGATTCTGCAAATCAAATCGAAATGTTTCGTACTTCGTTTTTGGATCAAGATCGCTCAGAATCCCCAACGTTTGTTTCACTCGATCGCTTAATTCCTGCTGCGAGCGAATTCGCTGATTAATCAATAGCTGCATTCCATTGTATCGATGCAATTGCAAAAATTGGAACAGCGAAGATTGTCCCTGTTTTTGATCTTGAAATAAATGATTTGATAGGTATCGGTTGAGAAATTCTACGCCTTTTCCAATATTTTTTGAATCGCGCAAGGCTGGCGAATAGTCATTAAACGACGCAAAATCAATTTCAAATACATCGCCTTCTTGCGGATGAT
The DNA here is from genome assembly GCA_035496615.1 of Leptolyngbya sp. Lineage (GTDB taxonomy): Bacteria > Cyanobacteriota > Cyanobacteriia > Leptolyngbyales > Leptolyngbyaceae > Leptolyngbya. Next base: position 2,557 of record DATJEM010000082.1, on the reverse strand, counting down.
AGCGATTGACAAACCGATCGCGCACGTCTAGTAATTCTTCAATCGTCATCGGCTCGATCGTCAAATCTTCAAGCAGTCGATAGGCTTCTTGTCGGGCAATTTTCGGACGAATAATGATGCACAGACTTTCATCTTCTAAAATGATTTCCTGCACATATTGAATCAATTTTCTTAAATCAGATGCAGCGCCAGATGGATTCGATTTTTCGTACTGCTGGCAATATTCATCAAACAACTGCAAGATCTCATTTCTGAGGAAATATCGCTTGTCAGAAGCTTTCAGAACGCTGACAAACTGGCGAAAACTGGTTTTCTTATCACTGTCTAAAACGGCTCGAATCAGATCTGACATTTTCACTCCTGTAAAGCTTACGGAATGCCGAGAATTTGCCATCACACCCTAAGACAAAATATTGCAGATCGCACCTATCGATCGAAACAATCTTGCAATCCGCTCAATGAGTGAATATGATCTATCCGTTGCAGCCCGGCACAAGGCATGACTTCTGATACTTCTGTTTCACCTCTCTCGAATGATCCCACTCCGCCCCCCACGCCCAGTGCGGATTTGGATGCAAATTTACCTGATCTGCCGCCGCTTGACTCGCCAGAAGTGGCAAAAATCGCGATCGAAGATCTCCAAGTCCGCCTCAAAGCCAAAAATGGTGTGATCGAGCTAACCTTACCGCCCGAATCTGAATCCGCTTCTAAGGTTGCCTTGTCGTGGGGAGAACTTTGGCAGCAGTTCAAGCAGCTTTTAGCCGGACGAGAACGGCACTGGCAGCCGAATACTACGGTGCATCTGATTGCGGACGATCGCTTACTCGATACTCGTCAATTGAGCGCGATCGCCGATGCCCTAACGGAGGTTCAACTTCAACTTAAATCCGTTCATACCCGCCGCCGCCAAACCGCCGTGGTCGCCGTTACCGCAGGCTATTCGGTCGAGCAAATTATCGCAACTTCTCCACTTGCCAGACCTGAAACGGTAAAAGCAATGGAGGAACCGCTTTACATCCAAATGACGCTGCGATCGGGAACCGAAATTCGACATAACGGAACCGTCGTCGTGTTGGGCGATCTCAATCCGGGAAGTACGATCGTCGCAGAAGGCGACATCTTCGTTTGGGGGCGGTTACGGGGAGTTGCTCATGCAGGCTGTAAAGGCAACGCAAGATGTCTGATCATGGCGCTGCAACTGGAACCGACGCAAATTCGGATCGCAGATTATGTAGCTCGCGCTCCCGAAATGCCGTTGGATCAGTATGTTCCAGAAGTCGCATATGTTTCGCCTCAAGGAAACATTCGGATTGCCCGCGCCACGGATTTTACGCCGCGCAAAGATGAGCCACCGATTCCTGGGCTTCAAAATTCGTAACATTCGTAACAATGGCTCAGTTCAGCGGTAAATCTTTGTAGACGAAGGTTTGCGCGATTTCACGCTTGCGTTATGCTGAATGCGATCGAGCGCGGATTTGAAAAGATCTTTCTCTGGCATCGAAATAATGCTAGATTCTGAACGCTTCAAATTCTCAATTCTGATATCCTATAAAACCTGTAACTGAGATATTCCGTTCATCTTAAAAGCGGATTTTAACTTCTAATGGCGCGTATCATCGTTATCACTTCAGGTAAAGGTGGAGTCGGCAAGACTACCACGACAGCGAACATCGGCATGGCGCTCGCAAAACGGCGGCGCAAAGTTGCGTTGATCGATGCAGATTTCGGACTGAGAAATTTAGACCTATTACTAGGACTGGAAAATCGCGTCGTTTATACCGCTGTCGAAGTTCTTGCGGGACAGTGCCGGTTAGAACAAGCATTGGTTAAAGATAAGCGATTTCAAAATCTGGTCTTACTTCCTGCGGCTCAAAATCGCACTAAAGAAGCGGTAACTCCGGATCAGATGCGACAGTTGGTGAATGCTCTATCACGAGTGTATGAGTACATTCTGATTGACTGCCCTGCCGGGATCGAAATGGGATTTCAAAACGCGATCGCAGCCGCACGAGAGGCAATCATTGTGACGACTCCTGAAATTGCCGCTGTCCGCGATGGCGATCGCGTCATCGGACTGCTCGAAGCCAACAACATCAAACGGATTAATCTAATTGTCAATCGCATCCGCCCCAGCATGGTGCAGGCAAACGATATGATGTCGGTTGAAGATGTGCAAGAGATTCTAGCCGTACAGCTTCTTGGAGTCGTGCCCGATGATGAAAAAGTGATTGTCTCAACGAACAAAGGCGAGCCACTCGTACTATCAGAAATGCCCTCACAAGCTGCGATCGCCTTCGATAACATTGTGCGCCGTTTGGAAGGGGAGCGGGTACCCTTACTGAGTCTAGAACCCCCGCAAGAGGGCTTTTTCGCCCGTCTCTTGGGTCGATTCGGCTCAAAGAAACCCTGATCAAAATCCGACTTTTCGCTCCTGCCGTTTGCATCTCTGCTCATGATCACCGAATTTCTAGAACGCTTATTTCCTCGTGGTGTAGACAATAGCCGCAACGATGTCAAACGTCGGTTACACTTGGTGCTGGCGCACGATCGAGTCGAT
>DATJEM010000081.1:0-3672 GCA_035496615.1 Leptolyngbya sp. | reverse complement strand
TCTCCAAGCGCAACTGCGCGATCGCTGGCGCAATGTCGTCGAATTTGATACCAGCGATGGTGACATTATAGTCATTCCATCCCTCAGCATCTATCAGCGCGAACTGCTAAAAATTGAAGGCTTTCTTCACTATGAAGAGCGACTATTATTTTCGCTGATTCGATTGCGGAATCCTCGAACTCGATTGGTGTATGTGACTTCGCAACCGATTCATCCCAGCGTAATCGATTACTATCTGCAACTGTTACCAGGAATTCCATTTTCCCATGCGCGCGATCGCTTACTGCTACTTTCCGCTTATGATTCATCGCTTAAACCACTCAGCCAGAAAATTCTTGATCGCCCTCGGCTACTCGATCGTATTCGGCAAGCGGTAAATCCCGATCGCGCCTACATGATCTGCTACAACTCAACCACAGTCGAACGCGATTTATCGATTCAGCTAAATTTGCCGCTGTATGCTCTCGATCCGGAACTGTTGCATTGGGGCACAAAGAGCGGGAGTCGGCAGATTTTTGCAGAAAGTGAAGTGCCGTATCCTGATGGCAGCGAACTCGTCTGGAACGCGAAAGATCTGGCAGTGGTGACCGCCGAATTATGGGAACGCAATCCCGAACTGCAACGCACCGTGATTAAGCTAAACGAAGGATTTTCGGGCGAAGGTAACGCCATTCTCGATTTACGACATTTAGCAGAATTCAAACCTGGACTCATTTCGCATGAGCAGCGCGTCGCCAAGATTTACGATCGCTTTGCTCATCTCAAGTTTGAGGCAAAAACCGAAACCTGGGACAATTTCAGCGATCGTATTCCTGAATTGGGCGCGATCGCAGAGGCATTTATCGAAGGCGATCATAAGCTGTCCCCCAGCGTTCAAGGTCGCGTCACACCCGATGGCGAAATCGAAATTCTTTCGACCCATGATCAAATTCTGAATGGACAAATCTATCTCGGTTGTCGGTTCCCGGCAGATGAAGCCTACCGGATGAGGATTCAAGATTTGAGTTTGCGAGTCGGTCGAACGCTGGCGGCAAAAGGCGCATTAGAGCGATTCGGGGTTGACTTCGTTGCGGTATGTCGGAATGACACTTGGGACTTTCACGCGATCGAAATCAACCTGCGAAAAGGGGGAACAACGCATCCATTTATGACGCTGAAGTTTCTCACAAACGGACGCTATGACCTGTCTAGCGGATTGTTTTACAGCCAGCAAGGACGCGCCAAATACTACATGGCAACCGATAATTTGCAGAAACCCCAGTACTGCGGTTTATTGCCCAATGATCTAATGGATATCATCGCGCAGCACGAACTGCACTTTGATACGAGTACAGAAACAGGAACCGTCTTTCATTTGATGGGATGCCTATCGGAATTCGGCAAGCTGGGATTGACCAGCATTGGCAATTCGCCGCAGCAGGCAGAAGATCTGCATCGTCGCGTCGTTAAAGCGATCGACGATGAAACAAAACCTGCGATCGAGGCTTCACCGCTCCACGCCATGCGCTGGAATAGCGGTTACTAAAATCTCACTGCGCCATCCAATCAAACAGGTGATTCAGTTGCTCGATCGACACCAAACCATACCGCCAAAGTACCATGGGTAAGGTGCCTTGCTCTTGTCTGCAATGACGGATCGCAAGCTCGATCGAGTCTTCTGAAACTCCCAACTCTTCTCGGAGATAGCGAATTAATTCTGAGTCAGTCCGTTCTACCCGTTCTGTCTGCTCGTACATTTGGGATGGTAAAACTGCCATCTAGATGACCTGTGTAAAGTGAAAACTGAGATTCAGGGAGTTCATCCTATCACTAAAAATTAGATAAAACGTGAGTTCCAAAGAAAAATCAAAATTAAAAAGTCTTTTCTAGACAGTTGTACCGCTAAGTTGCAAAGATGACCCCAACCAAAGGTCGAGATCTCTGCAATTACCGCCTTGTGTCTGAGCATTTGAGCCTTCAACCTAATTTCGATGGTTGCGAGGCGGACAGATTCCGGCGATCGTTCTGACCAACTGATCCGGTTCTACAGGCTTAGCAAGATGTTGCTGAAATCCGGCTGCGATCGCTTGTCGCTGGTCATAATCTCCGGCGTAAGAGGTGAGCGCGATCGCGACAATGGTGCCGCCCTGCTCGGCGCTGCGCGATCGAATTGCTTGGATCAGTTCGTAGCCGCTCATTTCTGGCATACCAATATCACAAACAATTACATCGGGTAATCGCTGTGACATCGCTGCTAACGCTGCCTGAGCCGAATTGACCGCAACCACTTCCGATCCGGCTTCGCTCAAAACAAACGCGGCAAACTCGCGAGAATCATCGCTATCTTCAACCACCAAAATTCGCAACCCCGCTAAGGTCGAAGGCTCTAAACTCGATCGCGCGGGTTCTAGAATTGGCACAGCAGCGCGTAGCGGCAAATTTACCGTAAACGTTGCTCCCTGTCCTTCGCCGGCGCTCTGGGCGGAAATTGTACCGCCGTGCAGTTCAACGATCTGACGGCAAATCGTCAACCCCAAGCCCAAACCGCCAAACTGTCGAGTATTGCTGCTGTCTTCTTGCCAGAATCGATCGAACACATGCGCGATCGCACTAGGGGCAATTCCTTTGCCGTTATCGCCAACGATAATCTTGGCGCAACCAGGTGTTTCCCCGCCATCGGTCAGGATAATTTCAACTCGACCCGCTTCCGGAGTGAACTTCACCGCATTTGAAAGCAAGTTCCAAATCACCTGCTGCAATCGTCCCGCATCTGCCAAAAATTGTCCTACTTCAGCTTCAAACTTCGGCTCAATTTGAATCTGCTTCGCTTCAGCCGCCAGGGAAACGGCTTCGATCGCTGCTAGAATCACTGCTCTTAAATCGATCGCGGTCGGATTCAAGATCAGCTTACCGCGCATAATTCGGGAAATATCCAGCAGATCCTCGATCAACTGTGCCTGAAGTTTGGCATTGCGCTCGATCGTGGCAAGGGCGATCGCGACTTTTTCGGGCTTCAATTGCTGGCGTTGTAAAAGTTTTGTCCAGCCCAGAATTGGATTCAGCGGCGTGCGGAGTTCGTGTGACAGAACCGCCAGAAACTCATCTTTGATCCGATTGGCAGATTCCGCTTGTTCCCGCGCCCGTTGCTCTCGCTGCAACAGCAATTCTCGCTCTTCCTGAATCCGCTGTCGTTCAGCAATCTCTTGTTGGAGTTGAGCATTGATTGTAGTGAGTTCTGCTGTGCGCTGCGCGACTAGCTCTTCAAGCTGATCTTGTTGCTTCTTCAGGGCAATTTCAGCCTGAAGCCGCTCGCCGATTTGACCTTCCAATACTTGATTGGTCAAAGTTAGCTGTGCGGAACTCGGTAACGCTAATGCTTTCGGAATCAGTGGATAAAGCTCGATCGCAGTCAAAATCGAGACGATCGCAGTCACCGCCTTCAGAGTGCCAGAAATCCAATAGTCCGGATGCCACAGCGTCCAAATCTCTAAAAGATGACCGGTTCCGCAAAAAACGATGAATGCGCCAAAGAGGAGAAAGATCCAATTAAACGGCAGATCCTCGCGTTTGCGAACAAAAACAAAGAGCGCGATCGGAATCGAATAGTATGCCAGGGCAATGATCGCATCTCCGGTAACGTGCAGCCAAACTAGTCCAGTCTGCCAAAGATAACAATGTCCGTGCGCGATAAAA
>DATJEM010000080.1:0-6309 GCA_035496615.1 Leptolyngbya sp. | reverse complement strand
CAGATGAGTTCGCTAGGATTAAACCTCAACTGGTTTGAACCCGCTCATATTCCCGTTGGCATGAATCAGCTTCACATCAGCTACTGGGTTTTGGAAGCGTGTAAATTCTTAGCAGGCGGCTGGTTGCTCAAGCGCGAATTCTAAACAACGTTTAAATGCGGTGAACTCCACTCACGCAGCCTCCAATACTGGAGGCTTTTTCTTTTTTTCTACTATTTTTCTACTGTGCGGTTTCTAGTTCTTCGCCTTCTTCGTCGCTTTTCTTAAACCACAGCAGGCGAACTCCTAAAACCAAAAATCCGATCGCTGCCACAATCTTTGTCCATTTGGTTGGCAACAGCTGCGCCGTTCCTTCGCCTAACAGCACACCAATTAAGCTAGCAAGCACCAGCGCTGTTACCGTTCCAAGAAAAATCGCTTTCGTCGAGTGGTTAGAATTGCTGCTGAGTGCGATCGCTGCAAGCTGGCTCTTATCTCCCAACTCTGCCAAAAATACCGTCACGAAACTTATTCCCATCAGTTGCCAGTCCATCAGCTACATCCTCACGATATCTAGAACCAACAGCATCGCCACCAGCAGCAAAATACAGCCTGCTGCCTTCTCTAGCGTCCTCGGAGAAACGTTTTGGCACAGCCACCGACCCACCAGAACGCCCACTAAGCTGGTTGCGACCAACGCCGCAGCCGCCCCTGCAAACACGACCCAAGGCGCATGGGATTGGGCGCTCATCAAGAGTGTTGCCATCTGAGTCTTGTCGCCAAGTTCTGCAAGAAAAATCGTGATGAACGTCGAGCCAAACACGCTCAGGAAAGGCGATTTTGCAGGTTGGGTCTTTTCTAAAATCAGTAGATCTGTCGGATGAGGAGTGGATAAGTTGGTGGAGGACATAGAGCCTTCATTTTCTTTTCATTATCTAGCACTATACCCGTAAATCATTTTTTTTGCTAGATGTTGATTTCTCGCTCAAACTTGAGCTGCTCCAAGCTGCGATCGCCGTAAACCGCTTCGATTTGCTCCCGGCAGCACTCGATCGCAAAATCATTGAGTTCTGCGGGTTCAATTCCGAACATTTCTGCAAAAGTTTCAGGCGTGACCCGGCAAAAGCGGGGACGAGTTTCGTAAATCTCACATTCGCGGGTGAGTTTGTTGAAATTCACGCACCAGCCGTCTTCGCCGACCATGCTGAGATAGAGGTGTAACTCTTGGGGGTTGAGGTACTCTTCCAAATCGGGTCGATCGCGGGGGTCGAGATTGCAGCACGCCCCACAGTGTTTTACGCAGCGCCAATTTGCCATGATTTCGGCTCAAAACAGAACCTCTCTATCTTCTCGTTTTAAATTAGGGATTGCAACTTTCGGGAAGTTGTGGTTATACTAGACGAGTTGGAAAAACGCAACGCGGGGTAGAGCAGTCTGGTAGCTCGTCGGGCTCATAACCCGAAGGTCCATGGTTCAAATCCATGCCCCGCCACCAAACTTAAAGTGACAGATTCTTTCGGGGTCTGTCACTTTAATCTTTTTAAAGGGGAGTCGCTGTGAGCAGATAGCAGAAATTGCGACTGATGAATCTTACGCTGAGGGTGTAATCCGATCGCTGTATTTCCAAGTTGCTCCAGAGATCAAATTTGTCAGGACGTGCGCCACGATCGGAACCAGCAAATTTCCCGTCCAAACCGCGCTCATGCCTAAAGCAATTCCGACGATCGATGCCCAAACGACATACGACCATTGTTTCAAATTGCTCATGTGCAGCACCCCGAAACAAAGACTCGAAAGTAGAACACCGAGAAAATCTAGACCAAACTCCGGCAACATCACGCCGCGAAATAGCAATTCTTCGCTCAATCCGGGAAGCAATCCCAGCCAAAGAATGTCTGGAAGCATCAGCGGTTTTAGCACCATTGTTAGATATTGATCGGCACTTTTGCGATACTCACCCCAAATGCGGTAAACGATCGAACTTGCGATCGAGATTCCCAGTCCCAATCCTGCCCCTTGCAGCAGAGATTGAACTGAGAATTGCACGGGTAGCATGGGGAGCGCGCTGAAATGAAGCCAAACTTTTGATACTACCAATAGAACAACAGCAGTGACACCCATCGCGATCAGAACTTGGATGCGCGTTAATGGCTGCATTTCTGGAGTGTCGGGAATTTGTTCTGCCACAAGAATTTTTTATAGAGTTTTTGATACTTGAAGGCTCACAGTATAGCTCAACTCTCAGAAACGACACCAGGGATTAAATCTTGCCGCTTTATCCCTGATGGGGTGGGATTTGCCGACTGCGAAAATAAGTTCTCTCTTTTGTCCGATGTATCTTCGATCGCAATGCTCTTTTCTAGGTAAAGGAATTAAATAGGACATCCATATGGCAAATCTTCTCCAAACTGCGACCGAAGCAGGATCGTTTAAAACGCTGCTGTCTGCGATCGACAAAGCAGGCATCGCCGCAGAACTCGAAAACAAAGAGGTCACTTTGACACTGCTTGCTCCAACTGATGAAGCCTTTGCTCAATTGCCAGAAGGAACTTTAGATCAATTGCTCAAAGACTTACCGAAGCTGAGACGGATTCTAAGTTATCACTTGATCGATGGAGATGTGCGGTTTGAGGATTTGACGGAGATCAATGAGGCACCCACTTTAGAAGGTTCAGTGATTGCCGTGGATCACAAAGATGGAATTCAGGTGAATGGTGTTTCGGTGTCGAAAGCAGATACTTTGGCGGATAACGGAGTGATCCATGCGATCGAGGGCGTTTTGATGCCTGCGATGATCGCGGGAAGCTAAACGGTTTGCTATCCTATATCCTTCTCTCGATTTAGGGGTTAGCATTGAGTACTTTTGCCAAGTTAGACCCTCAGACTCAGCGAAATCTGGGGGTGCTGTTCACAGCGGGATTGTTGTTTTGGGCAAGTTTGGCGAGTTTGCTGCCGACATTACCGTTATATGTGAAGTCGCTCGGTGCGCCTGATAGTCAGCTTGGGATTGTGATGGGATCGTTTGCAGTTGGCTTACTGCTGTTTCGTGCCCAAGCGGGGAAACTTGCAGATCAGCGAGGACGCAAGATTGTCTTGTTGATTGGAATGTCGGCGGCAACGATCGCGCCCGTTTGTCACCTTTTGACTCAATCGATTCCAATATTGATGCTGATTCGGGCATTTCATGGCATTAGTATCGCAGCATTCACAACTGCTTACAGTTCATTGGTGGTTGATATTGCTCCTCCTGAAAATCGGGGTGAACTGATTGGATATATGAGCTTAGTCAATCCGGTCGGGATGGCTTTGGGTCCTGCGATCGGGGGCTATCTCCAAGAACTGACAAGCCATGCGCCTGTGTTTGTTATGAGTTCGATTCTTGGCATGATCGGGATGACTTGTGCCATGTTTATTGATCCTCCTTCAGTGCAACATCCGCCCCAAGATCGAAAGGACAAAGATAAATTTTGGCGATTGTTGTTCAGCGATCGGATTCGAGTGCCAACGATCACTATGTTATTAGTTGGGATTGCGTTTGGCGCGATCGCAACATTCATCCCGCTGTATATCAAGGAATCTGGAGTCGGACTGAATTCGGGATTGTTTTATACTGCGGCGGCGTTGACCAGCTTTACGACGCGATTTGTCTCCGGCAAAGCCAGCGATCGCTATGGACGGGGACGATTTATTACGATCGGGCTACTCGCTTACACACTGTCGATGATTGTATTGTGGCAAGCCAACACCGCGAATTTGTTTTTGTTGGCAGGAGCGCTCGAAGGCATGGGAGGCGGAACGTTCATTCCGATTATGATTGCGCTGGTTGCCGATCGATGCCAGCCTTACGAGCGGGGACGGATTTTTGGCTTGTTCATCGGTGGATTTGATTTAGGCATTGCTTTAGCCGGACCGATTTTAGGCAGCGTCTCGAATTCGGTGGGCTATCGAAATTTGTATGCGGTGGCTGCGATCGTGGCGTTTGCAGCGTTGGTCGTGTTTATGACTCTATCTAGCAAAAGCGTGGCGCATTCATTTCGGTTTGCTTTGGGCTACGGCAAAGATCCGTATGCGATCGCCAAAAATGACTTGATTGTTCACTAATCCCATTGACTTCTGATTCGATGCTGAAAGTCTAAAGGGTCTTCGCGATCGCGTCGCAAAACGCCTGCAAATCGATTCAATTTAGCCGATTTATTAGTTTGATAGTCTTCTAAAATCTTCTCGATTTTCCCCCAATCCTCGTAATCAATCAGTACAGCAACTGGGCGCATTGATGCATCGGTAACAATCTTCTTATTGAAGTACAACATGGCTGGATGTTGAAGTGAATGTTCGCAATCTACTATATCGATTGCGAGTAAAGCCGTGTTCGGATATGAACCGCTCTAAGATTAAGGCAACTTAAAACTCACAGAAGTAGTTGAAGCGATGGATGCAGTCGCTTCTCAAGAAAATAAAGATATTTCTTATAGACCTGTTGTGTCCACCACTGACTAATGTTTTTGGGAAATTCTGCTAATTGCTTCAAAACCTTTAAAAGTCAAGCGGTACAATGTACCGCCTTCGTGTTTTACTAGCTCCTTTTTCTCTAAGGAGTCCAAAGCGTCAAGATATTTTATTCGTTTTTCTTGGTCTTCCCAATGTTTGAATGATCTATTGCCTGTTTTGACGTAGTTACCTGCTTGGTTTTCGAGGAGCTTAAGCTCCTTTGTTTCTTGAGCGTAATGTAATAAATCGCATTCTTCCAGAGTTAATTCTCCCTGGGTCAGCGGTGATCTTTCATCCGTAATAGAAAGATTAAATGCCGCTTGTTTTTCCTGCTCAATTGTTTTTTGCTCGATAGGAGATGCCTCATATATCTCTTCCCCATCATGGCGACGGATCAGAACTGTATGAGGAGAGAACTCTTTTTTAGGCGTTTTCAACTGTTTAGAAAGTCTGTATAAGTATGGAGAAGGTGGAATAGAAATAACCAGTAAATTCACACCATCTACTACAAACATTTCACATTTGAGATCCAGAAGCCGGGGTTGACAATACGAATGCACTTTTTCCAACACTTCTTTGCGTGTGAGCAATGTAGTTTCGACAGCCCGTAACGTCGGTGTTCCATCGGCTTTTAGCTTATCACCAGCCCCTACAACAAGATATCCTTCCTGTGTTGCAGTACCAAAATTACCATTAGCAAGAGCTATGATATCCTTCACCAGTTCAGCCCATTGCTGCTCTTTAGCTTTTTCCCATTTCTGAATCTCAGGCTGAGTAGTGGGCTTGGGTTCATAGACTTTGTAGAATTCAATCTTGAAATCAAGCTTCGCGCTTTCTTCAGGCTGCCAAACAATTTGTCTTAGAGCGTCACGGTTCATTATTCACTTAAGTCTAACTGTACTTATCTCGTCTGGTAAAGCCTGAGCGTGAGCAAGATATCAATCAAAGCTTTGAAGGTAAAGGGATCTCATCCTGATATGCGATCGCAGTTTCTAACCAAGCTTCTTTCGCTTCCTGAATATTCTGCATTGCTTCTTCCAACGTATCTCCCTGAGAAATGCAACCAGGAAGTTCTCGAATCATCACGGTATAACCTCCATCCGGTTCTGGGTAAAACGTGATTGGATAATTTAGCTGCAAGTAATCTTCTAAAGAATCCGGCTTGTCTTTAATTCTCTGGTGCATCCTGCCATTCCTCTAAATTCAAAAGTTCAATAATCTGTTTTACATAAACCCCTTTGACCATTTTTCCGCCTTTCTTCGGAACAGTAATTTTTAATCCTTCCGGATTACGAAAAGTGTGGTGACTTCCTCGCGATCGAACTTCTTCAAACTCGAAGGCTGTTAACACATAACAAATATCTTCAAACCGAACTTCAGACGGCTCTCGTAAAAATAGCTCAATTAATTTAGAAAGTTTACTCATTCTTCTGAAGTTGAGCAACCCGATAAAGCAAATGGGGCAAGAAAACTCTTAACCCCATTCGCTTAGTCTACTGCACTGTCACCACTTCCGCAGGTAAGCGCTTGAACTCTAAGCGTTCTGTGTCACCCACATCGACGAAAATCGTATCGCCTTCGGTATAGTTTCCGCGCAGGATTTCTTTGGCGATCGCAGTCTCTAACTCTCTTTGAATCGCCCGCTTCAATGGACGCGCTCCGTACACCGGATCAAAGCCCACTTCTGCTAAGAAATCTAAGGCAGCATCGGATAGCTTCAGCGACATCTTGCGATCGCTCAATCGAGACTCTAATCGTTTGACCTGAATCTTGACGATTTCGCGCAGTTGAGCTTTCTGTAAGCTGTGAAAGATGATGATGTCATCGATTCGATTGAGGAAC